>URVW01000009.1 GCA_900551435.1 uncultured Faecalibacterium sp. | reverse complement strand
CTTCGGTCTCGTACTCCTCGATGTGGATGGAGGTGTAAACGTCCTCGCGCACGAGCTTCTCGTTCAGCAGAACGGCGTCCTCGTAGTTGTAGCCTTCCCATGTCATAAAGCCGACCAGCGCGTTCTTGCCCAGGCTGATCTCGCCGTTCTTGGTGGCAGGACCGTCAGCCAGCACATCGCCTTCCTTGACGGTGTCGCCCACCTCGACGATGGGACGCTGGTTGTTGCAGTTGCCCTGGTTGGAGCGCATGAACTTGATCAACTCGTAGGTGTCGGCAGAGCCGTCCTCGCAGCGAACGATGATCTTTTCGGCATCGACATACTCGACGGTGCCGGGGCGCGCTGCCAGAATGCAGACGCCGGAGTCGGTAGCAGCCTTGTACTCCATACCGGTGGCGACAATGGGCTGCTGGGTGACCATAAGAGGCACAGCCTGACGCTGCATGTTAGAGCCCATCAGGGCACGGTTACAGTCGTCGTTCTCGAGGAACGGGATGCAGGCGGTAGCCACGGAAACCATCATACGGGGAGAAACGTCCATGAAGTCGACCTGAGAAGCGTCAAACTCCTGGATGTCGTTGCGGTGACGGCCGGAAACGCGGGGACGGACAAAGTGGTTGTTCTCGTCCAGCGGCTCGTTGGCCTGTGCGACGATGTACTCGTCCTCGACGTCGGCGGTCATATAGACGACCTCGTCGGTGACAACGCCGGTTGCCTTGTCCACCTTGCGGTAGGGAGCCTCGACAAAGCCGTACTTATTGATCTTGGCGTAAGTAGCCAAGTAGGAGATCAGACCGATGTTGGGACCTTCGGGGGTCTCAATGGGGCAAAGACGACCGTAGTGGGTGTAGTGAACGTCGCGGACCTCGAAGCCTGCGCGGTCACGGGACAGACCGCCGGGGCCCAGGGCGGACAGACGGCGCTTGTGGGTCAGCTCAGCCAGCGGGTTGTTCTGGTCCATGAACTGAGACAGCGGAGAAGAACCAAAGAACTCCTTGATGGCAGCGACCACAGGACGGATGTTGATCAGTGCCTGCGGGGTGATGACGCTCTGGTCCTGACTCTGGAGGGTCATGCGCTCGCGGATGACGCGCTCCATGCGGGAGAAGCCGATGCGGAACTGGTTCTGCAGCAGCTCACCGACGCTGCGGATGCGGCGGTTGCCCAGATGGTCGATATCATCGGTCGTGCCAACGCCGTGGCCCAGACCGTTGAGGTAGTTGATGGAGGACAGGATGTCCTGCACGGTGACGGTGCGGCCGATCAGCTGATCATGGTTGCGGCGCAGCATCTCCTTCTGCTCTTCCACATCAGAGGTGGTGTCGAGGATCTTCTTGATCTCCTCAAAAGAGCAGCGCTCGTTGATGCCGCACTCCTTCACGTCGAAGGAGAAGAAGCCCTGTGCATCGACACAGCCGTTGGTGATGACCTTGACCTTCTTGCCCTCGATGAGCAGAACGACGGTGTTGACACCAGCGTTGTCGGCCTTCTCAGCCAGCTCGCGGGTGATCTTGCCGTTGGCCTCGACAATCAGCTCGCCGGTCAAAGGAGCAACGATGTTCTCAGCAGCCACGAAGCCGGTGATGCGGCGGGCCAGAGACAGCTTTTTGTTCATCTTGTAGCGGCCGAAACGAGACAGGTCGTAGCGGCGCGGATCGAAGAACAGCATGTTGATCTGGCTGGTGGCGGACTCGACCGTGGGAGGCTCGCCCGGGCGCAGCTTGCGGTAGACTTCCAGCAAGCCCTCTTCTTTGTTCTTGGTGGTATCCTTTTCCAGCGTGGCGAGGATGCGCTCGTCATCGCCGAAGAAGTTCAGGATCTCCTCATCGGTGGACAGACCCAGCGCACGGCACAGCACGGTGACGGGCAGCTTGCGGTTCTTATCGATGCGGACATAGAATACATTGGAAGCATCGGTCTCGTACTCCAGCCATGCACCGCGGTTGGGGTTCATGGTCGCGCTGTACAGATCGTTGCCGACTTTATCTTTGGCATCTCCGTAGAATACGCCGGGAGAACGGACCAGCTGGCTGACGATCGCACGCTCAGCACCGTTGATGACGAAGGTGCCGGCATCGGTCATCAGGGGGAAATCACCCATGAAGATCTCCTGATCCTTGACCTCGCCAGTCTCCTTGTTCAGCAGACGAGCCGTCACGCGCAGGGGGGCAGCGTAGGTCACGTCGCGCTCCTTGCACTCCTTGATGCTGTACTTCGGTTCCTTATCCAGACGGAAGTCCACGAAGCTCAGTGCCAGATTGCCGGTGTAGTCCTCAATCGTGCCGATATCGTGGAAGACCTCCTTCAGGCCTTCGTCCAGGAACCACTGATAAGAGTTCTTCTGGACCTCGATCAGGTTCGGCATACTGATGACTTCGTCGATGTGGGAGAAGCTCATGCGCTCGGTTTTGCCGAGCTTTACGGGCTTGACTTTCATCATAAAATCAACCACTCCTTACTTTTATATTCTACGGATGTTGCGTTATACGGGTCGAATTTGAGCAGACACACATAAATCGACCCGTATCCTCCAAGGAAGTTCGGCGTTTTTCACAAACTTTTCGTTCCAGACCGTTCAGCCTGTCGAATCGAAGCTTCCTTTTTGGCGCACTAGGCCATTATGTGATACTAATGCATTATACACCCTAAAAGCCTTGTTGTCAAGCCATTTTTCGCATTTCAGGCCGATTTTTTTGTCAAGCCCCCGCTTTTATCGTACACACGGAAGCGTGTAAGCTTTGCGTGTTTTAGGGGTTGATTTTTGAGTTTTGCACGTTCTCACCAAAAACACCCTTGTGCATTTTGTATAGGTTGGCTCTTGTGTTTTGGGTAAAGGAAAAGCACCCCGGCCGACCGGAGTGCTTTCTCACAAATCTTTATTCCAAATAATCCCTCAGCCGTTTTGCCCTGCTGGGGTGGCGGAGCTTGCGCAGGGCCTTTGCTTCGATCTGCCGGATGCGCTCCCGGGTCACGTTGAACTCCTTCCCCAGCTCTTCCAGCGTGCGGGCCTGTCCATCCTCCAATCCGAACCGCAGGGTCAGCACCCGCTCTTCGCGGGGCGTCAGGCTTTTCAGGACGTTCATCAATTCCTGCCGGAGCAGCTGCCGCCCGGCTTCGTCTACCGGGATTCCGGCTTCCTCATCCTGAATAAAATCTTCAAGGTGGGCGTCCTCTTCCTCGCCAACCGGCGTTTCCAAACTGATCGGCTCCTGCGCCAGCTGAAGCAGCTCCCGCACCCGGTCCGGTTCCATTTCCAGCCGAACCGCGATCTCTTCCGCCGTAGGCTCACGGCCGTTCTTGCGCAGAAGCTCCCCTGCCGTCTTTTTGACCCGGTTGATGTTCTCCACCAGATGCACCGGGATGCGGATGGTCCGTCCCTGATCGGCGATGGCGCGGGTGATGGACTGCCGGATCCACCACGTCGCATAGGTCGAGAACTTGAACCCACGGTCCGGCTCGAACTTTTCCGCCGCTTTCATCAGGCCGAGGTTTCCTTCCTGAATGAGGTCCAGAAAGGGCAGTCCCCTGCCCGCGTAACGCTTGGCCACCGACACCACCAGCCGCAGGTTCGCTTCGCTGAGCTGCCGCCGCGCATCGGCATCGCCCGCCTGTGCAGCGCGGGCCAAGACGCCTTCTTCTTCCGCAGACAGCAGCGGGACCCGGCCGATCTCCTTCAGATAGGCTTTCACGGGATCGTCCAGCGCGACGCCCTCCGCCGAAAGCTCATGTTCCAGCCGCCCGATCTGAGCTTCGTCGAGCAGCGGCACTTCCAGTTCCTCATCCTCGATCTGGATGCCCTTGGCTTCCAGCGCCGTATACAGCGTGTCCAGCCCTGCGGCGTCGAACTCCTGTTCTTCCATGGCGCGGCTGATCTGCTCCGGCGTCAGGGTATGCCGGTGGGCATGCGCCGCCAGAAGCTTTACCATTTCGTCCGTCTGCGACAATTTCTGCATTC
Organism: uncultured Faecalibacterium sp.; assembly: GCA_900551435.1. Taxonomy (GTDB): domain Bacteria; phylum Bacillota; class Clostridia; order Oscillospirales; family Ruminococcaceae; genus Faecalibacterium. The sequence goes on along the minus strand of URVW01000009.1, from coordinate 39,129 downwards.
TTCCTTCTCCTTCCAGCTCCAGCCGGGAGGAAAGGGGGTTGTTACTCGTCCGCAGGGAGGTTTCCCTGCTTCTTTTCTCGCATCGACTGGAGATACCGCTCTAAATCTTCATTCGACATATTGGCCGCCTTGCTCGCGATGGGGGTCCCCTGCGCGATGCGGTCCAGATAGAGCCGGAGATCATCCGGCGTACAGTTCACATCGCTGTATTGTGCCGCAAGACGGCTCAGTTCATTCAAAGTTTCCTCGCTCTGCACGAAGGGGCGCAGGGTCGAAAGGCTGATCTCGATGCCCTGCTCCTGACAGGTCAGCATGGCCTGATACAGCTCTTTCTGCTGAGGCAGGACGAATTTGTCCGGCGAAAGCTGGCTCTGCACCTGCTTCAGGTAGCTCGGCTCCCGCAAGAGCGCCGCAAGGATGCGCTGTTCCGCCGACGCCACGCCCAGCGCCTGTGAACCGCCCGCGCTGTACGGGACGTTGATCTGGTTCATCTCGCCGGATTGGAGCCGCGCCCGGTTCTGTTCCCGGCGGCGCTTGCTTCCCGCCTTTTTCACAGCGGTGGCCAGCTGGGTCATGATGGCGTTCTTGGAGATGTTCGTCTCCTCGGCCAGCCGTCCGGCGTAGACTTCCTGTTCGGTGGGGTTGGAGCGCTCGGCCAGCATGTCCACAGCTTCGCGGACGTATTCCAGCCGCTGAGAATCCTGTTTCAGGTCGTACTGGTCCCGCAGACGCTTGAGCCGGAAATCCAGCGCATTGCCCACGCCGTCCAGAAGTGCCCGAAAGCGTTCTGCTCCATACTTTTTAATGTACTCGTCCGGGTCCTTCGCGCCGGGAATCTGCAGAACGCCCACCCGGACCGGGCTGTTCCGGAACAATTCCAGCGAGCGGAGCGTCGCCTTCTGACCAGCTTCGTCCGAGTCATAGCTCAGGATGACTTCATCGGCGTATTCGCTGATGAGCCGCACCTGTTCCGGCGTCAAGGCCGTGCCGCAGGCGCAGACTGCCGTATCGATGCCGGCTTGCTGCATGCTGATAACGTCCATGTAGCCCTCACAGAGGACATACCGCCGGGACGCGCTCTTCTTTGCGATCTGCAGCGCGAACACCGTCTCCGACTTGTGATAGACCAGCGTTTCGGGGCTGTTGACGTACTTGGGCTTGGAGTCGTCCAGCACGCGGCCGCCAAAGGCGATGATGTTCCCGCGCAGATCGAAGATGGGGGTCATGACCCGCTTCCAGAACAAACAGTAGATGCGCCCGGACTGGCTGCGCTTGAACAGGCCGCTGGCGTCCAGCTCCTGCTGATTGTAGCCTTTATCCCGCAGGAACTGATACAGGGCTTGTCCATCGTTGGGCGCATAGCCCAGCCCGAACCGCACGATAGTCTTATCGTCCAGTCCGCGGCGGCGCCAGTAGGCCCGCGCCTGACGGGCTTCCTCCACCGTCGAGTTCAGACAGGCGTGGAAGAAGCGCGCAGCTTCCTTGTTCATCGAAAGGATGCGGCTCCGCATCCGGCCCGTTTTGTCATCCTCCTGCGGCTCCGGCATTCCGGCCCGCGCCGCCAGCATCTTGACGGCCTCGCCGTAATCGATGCTGTTGATCTTCTTGGCAAAGTTGATGGCGTCGCCGCCCGCGCCGCAACCAAAGCAGTAAAAGCTCTGGGTGTCCGGGTAGACGTAGAACGACGGGGTCTTTTCGCTGTGGAAGGGGCACAGACCGCCGTACAGCCGGCCTTTGCGCTTCAGCTGCACATAGCTGCCCACCAGCTCCACGATGTCGGTCCTGCGGTTCAGTTCTTCAATGTATTCGTGTGGGATCATGGTCTTTTTCCGCTGCTCCTTTTCTATTGTAGCAAAACCGCTCTGTCGAAGGGGTACTATTCCTGTCTGTCCGCAAAATTTCAGAACGGCGCATAGAACGGCTTCGACACACTCACCTCTGCCCCGCCCCGGGTCAGCTCCCGCAGCTGCTCCAACAGCGGCAGCTCAGTCCCCTCCGGCATCTGCCAGCGCAGGGTCACGCGGTCGGTAAATTCCGGGTCCGCCAGCTTGGCCCCTGCCCCGTTGATGAGCAGCGCGGCCCGCTCATACAGCGAATAGTCCACCGTCACTTCCAGCTCCACGACGCTGCGCACCGTGACGACCTCGGCGTTTTCGAGCGCCCGGGCCGTGGCCGTGGTGTAGGCGCGGACTAGACCGCCCGTGCCCAGCAGCACACCGCCGAAGTAGCGGGTCACCACCACGATAAGGTCAGTCAGGCCGCTGTGCTGCAAAACTTCCAGCGCCGGGGTCCCCGCCGTCTTGGCCGGTTCGCCGTCGTCTGAATAGCGCTCCCGGTTTCCCTCCCGCAGACGATAGGCATACACATTGTGCCGCGCGGTGCGGTTGGCCGCCCGGACCTGTTCCAGAAAGGCCACCGCCTTTTCCTCGCTGTCGGCAAACGAGAGCTGCGCAATGAAGCGGCTCTTTTTTTCTTCGTATTCTCCGATGGCCGTGCCACGGATGGTGCGGTAATCCTCCACGCTGGTTCCTCCTGCTTTTCAATGTTCGGTCTCAGTATAGCATAAATCCAGACAAAGAAAAAGTCCGACGCGAACGGAAGCTCGCATCGGACTTTTTCCCGGATTTATTTGAAGCACGGAAATATCATTGGTTGGATGCTCTCATCAGACGAAGAGCTGGACCCACTGATGACCCCAAGCGGAGTTTGCATCGAAGCAGTAGCCGACGCCCATCTTGGTCACATTGGGATTGAGGATGTTTGCACGGCGGCTCTCCGAAGCCATCCAAGACTCGAAAACTTCTTCGGGAGTGGCTTCGCCCCAGCCGATATTCTCGCCCTGGCCCTTTTCGTCAACGCCGTTGGAGCTGACGGCGTGTGCGGGCATTGCCATGACTGCCATCAAGCAGAACATTAGTGAGCCCCACGAAAAAAGGTGTCTATCTGCCGAAAACAAGCTCGGCAAATAGACACCTAGTAAGTCCTAGATGAATGTCGCTCAAAGGGCGGGCACATATCGTGTCCATTTTGAGAAGCAACTGGCTGCCATTTTACAGGCCCTATAGCTTTGCGTCACAGCCTTTCGACTGCTTTGCCGAGAATATTCAATTCAAACCTTTTCAGCAGATTCCGCTCGCTCTCGCTCGCTTCCTATCTACACCTATATTTTATCACAGCTTTCCTATGCTGTCAACACTCTGCGACAGGTTTTTCTGTAATTTTTTGCATTTTCTTTCCGCTGTGGTTTTTGTCGCTGCTTCAGGCTTTTTCTCCGCCTCCGGTCAGCATTTTCTGAAATTTCCGTGCCGCTGTGTTCAGCGGGCGGTGATGGTCATGCACCAAGCAGATGGACCGCTGCGGGATGATCTCCCGCAGATGCAGCTGCACGATCTCGCCGCGCGCCAAAAGGTCTGCCGCCATCGGTTCCGGAACAAAGGCCAGCCCCAGCTCGCTCTTTACTAAGGTAAGCATCTGATCCGTAGTCGCCGCTTCGATGTCCGGCCGGAGCACCGCATCGTGGTCCAGAAAGAACTGCCGGTAGAAGGTGCGGGTCATGCTCTCGTCGCTGAGCGAGATGATGGGATAATGCTCCAATTCCTTTAAGGAAAGGTTCTGGCTAGCCAGCGCGGTGAAGGTCCTGCCGCCCACCAGCACCTCGTAGAACGGCTTCAGCTCCACCTGCTTCAGGCCCGGTTCCACCTCCGCCGGGGTGGTCACGATGGCGAAATCGACCTCGCCGTTCTTCACAGCCTGCAATGCCTGCGGGGTGGAGTGGTTCGAGATGCGCAGACGGATGCCCGGATACTCGGTGTGAAAGGCCCGCAGCTTTTCTGATAAATAGATGTTCAGCGCCGTCTCGGTCGCGCTGATGCTGATGGAGCCATGTTCCAGCGTAGCGCTGGCGCTCAGTTCTTCCTCGGCGTCTTGGATCTGCACCGCTGCCGACGCGATGCGAGAATAGAGCATCTCGCCCTCCGGCGTCAGGGTAACGCCCCGATTGGAGCGGATGAACAGCACGCAGTTCAGCTGGCTCTCCAGCCGGTTCATCGAGTGGGTGATGTTGGGCTGGTTGTTGCCCAGCACCCGCGCCGCCTTGGTGAAATTCTGATATTTCGCGACATAATAAAAGATTTTGTAGTATTCCCAGTCCACATACATTGCGGAGCGCCCTCTTTCATATCAAAATCACATTGTGACCATGTTCAGGATACTTTTTACATATCCTCTTCCCGCTCGTATAATAGCAACTGCAATCGAAAATTGCAAGAGGGAAAGTACATAAAGTTGGTTTTGAACGGAGGCAAATCACATGTCTGAGATCAAAAAGGTCGTGCTGGCCTATTCCGGCGGTCTGGATACGTCCATCATCATCCCGTGGCTGAAAGAACATTATAACAACTGCGAAGTCATCGCAGTCTGCGGCAATGTGGGGCAGAAAGGTGAGCTGGAAGGCTTGGAGGAGCGCGCCAAGGCAAGCGGCGCATCCAAGCTGTACATCGAGGACCTGACCGACGAGTTTGTGGAGGATTACGTCATCCCCACCATGCAGGCAGGAGCCGATTACGAGGGCTATCTGCTGGGGACCAGCTTCGCCCGCCCCATTCTGGCAAAACGGGTGGTCGAGATCGCACGCGCCGAGGGCGCTGACGCCGTCTGCCATGGCAGCACTGGCAAGGGCAACGATCAGGTCCGCTTTGAGCTGGCCATCATGCACTTTGCGCCCGACCTGAAGATCATCACCCCGTGGCGTGAGTGGGACATCCAGAGCCGCGACGAAGAGATCGACTATGCCGAGGCCCACCACATCCCGCTGAAGATCAGCCGCGAGACGAACTACTCCAAGGACAAGAACCTGTGGCATCTGAGCCACGAGGGTCTGGACCTTGAGGACCCGGGCAACGAGCCGCAGTACGACAAGCCGGGATTTCTTGAGCTGGGCGTCAGCCCCAAGACTGCCCCGGACCAGTCCGAGTTCGTGGAGCTTACCTTTGAAAAAGGCGTGCCCGTCACCCTGAACGGTGAGAAGCTGAAGCCCGCCGCCATCATCGCCAAGCTGAACGAGATCGGTGGCCGGAACGGCATCGGCCTGTATGATGTGGTCGAGAACCGCTTGGTCGGCATGAAGAGCCGCGGCGTGTATGAGACTCCCGGCGGCACGATCCTTTATAAAGCCCACGAAGTGCTCGAGACGCTGACACTGGACAAGCTGACTGCCCACAAAAAGCGCGAACTGGCCATCACCTTTGGCGAGCTGGTCTATGACGGCCAGTGGTTCAGCCCTCTGCGCAAGGCCCTGAGTGCTTTCGTCGCCTCCACGCAGGAGCACGTTACCGGCAAGGTGCGTCTGGAACTGTACAAGGGCAACCTCATCAATGCAGGAGTCTGGTCGCCCTACTCCCTCTACCGGGAGGACATCGCGACCTTTGCCGCGGGCGGCGACTACAAGCAGAGCGATGCCACCGGTTTCATCAGTATCTATGGTCTGCCCACCAAGGTCCAGGCCATCGTAAACAACGAAAAAGAAGGGTTATAAGAAATTATGCTGACCGCAGTTACTGGAATCAACTGGGGCGATGAGGGCAAAGGCCGCGTCATCGACCTGTTGGCCGAACATGCCGACATCGTTGCCCGCTATCAGGGCGGCAACAACGCCGGCCACACCGTCGTCACCGAGCAGGGCAAGTTCATTTTGAACCTTCTGCCCTCCGGCATCCTCCATCCGGACGTCACCTGCGTGCTGGGCACGGGCATGGTCATCGACCTTGACCACCTCTCGAACGAGATGCAGTCCATCGAAGCACGGGGCGTGGAGATCAGCCCCAAAAATCTGAAGCTCTCCGACAAGGCCACCATTTCGATGCCGTGGCACAAGGTGCAGGATGGGCTGGAAGAAGACCGCCTTGCCCAAAAGGGCAGTGCCTTCGGCTCCACCCGCCGCGGCATCGCCTACGCCTACAGCGACAAGTACCGCAAAAAGACCCTGCGTCTGGGCGACCTGCTCCATTTGGATGAAGAGCGCGTCCAGAACCGTCTGCACATGGTCCTCGACTCCAAAAACATGGAGCTGGCGGGCTGCTATCATCAGGAAAAGATGTCCTACGATGCCCTGCTGAACTGGTGCAAGCTTCAGGCCGAGCGGTTCGCGCCCTTCATCTGCGATGTCGGCGCGTTCCTGCAGGAAGCCCTCGACAACGGCAGGTCCATCGTGCTGGAAGCCCAGCTGGGCGCTATGCGTGATATCGATTACGGCATCTTCCCCTTCACATCCAGCTCCAACACGCTGGCGGCCTATGCGCCGCTGGGGGCTGGCATCCCCAACTGCCGTCTCGACCATGTGGTCGGCGTTTTGAAGGCTTACTCCACCTGTGTGGGTGCGGGTCCCTTCGCCGCCGAGAATGCTATGGGTGAAGATTGGAACGAGAAACTGCGCAAGGCGGGCGGCGAATACGGCGCTGCCACCGGACGTCCCCGCCGGGTCGGCCCGTTCGACTGCGTGGCCAGCCGCTACGGTCTGGCCTGTCAGGGTGCGGACAAGATCGCGCTGACCAAACTGGATGTCCTGAGCGGCATGAAAGAGATCCCGGTCATCACCGGCTACAAATTGGACGGCGCAGAAGTCCCCCGCTTCGACCCGCTGTCCGATCTGGACCGGATGGAGCCGGTCGTTACGCTGCTCCCCGGCTGGAACACCGATCTTTCCAACTGCAAGAGCTGGGACGAGCTGCCTAAGGAAGCCAAAGCCTATGTAGCGTTCCTTGAAAAGCAGCTGGACCATGAGATCCAGTTCGTCTCCACCGGGGCCGAGCGCGAAAAGTTTGTGCTGAAGGGAGAATGGCTGTGAGACACTTTATCGAGCCGAACAGCTTTTCTCTGGACGAACAGCTGGCCCTTCTGGACCTTGCGGACCGGATGGAAGCAGACCCTGCCCCCTACGCCCATCTCTGCGACGGCCGCATTCTGGCCACCTTATTTTATGAGCCGTCCACCCGCACCCGGCTTTCGTTCGAATCCGCCATGCTTCGGCTGGGCGGCAAGACGCTGGGCTTTGCCGGAGCGCAGCTGTCCAGCGCCAGCAAGGGCGAGACGGTGGCCGATACCGCCCGCGTCGTCAGCAACTATGCGGACATCATCGCCATGCGCCATCCCAAAGAGGGCGCACCGCTTCGGGCGTCGATGTATGCCCGCGTGCCCGTCATCAATGCAGGAGACGGCGGACACGCCCACCCCTCCCAGACCATGATCGACCTCATGACCATCCGCCAGCGCAAGGGGCGGCTGGATCACCTGACGGTCGGCTTCTGCGGCGACCTCAAATTTGGCCGGACGGTCCACTCCCTGACCGCAGCTCTGAGCCAGTTTGAGGGGAACCGTTTCGTGTTCATCTCGCCGGAGGAACTGCGCATCCCCCAGTACGTCAAGGACGAGACATTGACGCCTCTCCATCAAACGTACAAAGAGACCGCAGACCTCGAAGCAGAGCTGCCGCAGCTGGATGTCCTCTACATGACCCGCATCCAGCAGGAGCGCTTCTTTAATGAAGAGGACTATCTCCGCTTGAAGGGCTGCTACTCCCTGAACGCAAAGCTTCTGGAGCTGGCCAAGCCCGATATGCCGGTGCTGCATCCCCTGCCCCGCATCGATGAGATCAAACTCGATGTTGATAACGACCCCCGCGCCGCCTATTTCGATCAGGTCCACAACGGCGTTTATATCCGCATGGCCATCATCTTGGCTCTGCTGGGCATCCCGGACCCTCTGACCGGGAAAACCGTCCTCGATTAAGCCCCCTCTCCCACGGCTGTCCGCTGCATTTTGCACCGACAGCCGTTCTTTTTGTCTTTTTTCTTCCTTTTCTTGCCTTTTTCCGCCGGGTGTGCTATACTTTTTAGCGAACTGAACAGAAAACAGCAGGTGCGTTCCGTCGTTTTGCCCATGGCGGCGGCAGGAACGTTAAAAGGGAAGCGGGTGTACAATCCCGCACGATCTCGTCACTGTGATAAGGGAGTTCTTCGTCAGGATGCATCGCATCGGTCACTGAAACGCATGTTTTGGGAAGGCGGCGGAGAGCGTTGATCTTTCAGTCAGGAAACCTGCCCGCTGTTGGTACGGGAGCGCGATGCTCCAGATCACGAGGAATTGGTTGTACCAAAAAGCCTGAAAATGAAGGGTCTTTTTGTTTTGCCGTCTCGCAAGCAAAAAGGCCTTTTTCGTTTATCGGGTCCTCTTTCCTGTGCCCTTCTGTTCAGCACCGAAATTTATCCAAACAGGAAAGGAAAGCAAGACCATGAGAAAACGCACCATCCACAAAGCAGCGGCCGCTGTGACCGCGCTTGCCCTCTGCGCCGGTGTTCTGACCGGCTGCGGCGGGGCCGCAAGTTCCACCGCAGCTTCCAGCACGGCAAGCTCTGCCGCCGCTGCCAGCAGCGAAGTTTCCAGTGAGGAGGCAGACGCTTTGGCCGCACAGAACGTTGCAGACCTGATCGACGCCATCTATGTGCAGGAGCGCAACGATGACACCGACGCCCAGTGCGAAGCCGCAAAGGCCGCATGGGATGCCCTGACCGACACCCAGAAGGAGCTGGTCGAAGGCGAGAACGCAGACCCCGATTACTTTGGCCGCGACACCGGCGACGCCTCCAAGGACGACAGCCGCAACGAGGACAACATCGGTGAGAACGAACTGCTGGTCGTCAGCTTCGGCACGTCCTTCAACGACAGCCGTGCGGCCGACATCAAGGGCATCGAGGACGCTCTGCAGGAAGCTTATCCGGATTGGTCCGTCCGCCGTGCCTTTACCGCACAGATCATCATCAACCACGTTCAGGCCCGCGACGGTGAGAAGATCGACAACATGCAGCAGGCCATGGACCGCGCTGTGGCCAACGGCGTGAAGAACCTGATCGTCCAGCCCACCCACCTGATGCACGGCGCTGAGTACGACGAGATGATGGAGATGGTCGAGAGCTACCGCGACAAGTTCGAGTCCGTCGCCGTTGCCGAGCCGCTGCTGGGCGAGGTCGGTGCAGACGCCACCGTCATCAACTCCGATAAGGAAGCCGTCGCCAAGGCCATCACCGCCGCCGCTGTCAAGGACGCCGGTTATGACAGCCTCGACGCTGCCGCTGCCGACGGCGTGGCCTTCGTGTTCATGGGCCACGGCACTTCCCACACCGCAAAGGTGAGCTACAGCCAGATGCAGACCACCATGCAGACCCTCAGCTATGACAATGTGTTCATCGGCACGGTCGAGGGCGAGCCGGAAGAGACTGCCTGCGAGAACGTCATCGAGGCTGTCAAGGCTGCTGGCTACACCAAGGTCGTGCTTCGCCCGCTGATGGTCGTTGCCGGTGACCACGCTAACAACGATATGGCCGGTGAGGACGAGGATTCCTGGCTGAGCCAGTTCAAGGCATCCGATGCATTTGAGTCTGTTGACACCCAGATCGCTGGTCTGGGCGAGATCGCCGACATCCAGCAGCTCTACATTGCACACACCAAGGCCGCGATCGATTCCCTGAACGGCTAATATTCTGCATTTCATGCCCGAAGGGAGAGATCTTTTCGGGCATTTTTTATGGAAGGTTTCCCCGCATGAGGAGAAAGCTTCCGCACAAAAATCGTAATTTTTTGAGGTATTTGATCTATGCGCTGCAAACAGTTCGTTTCCCTGTCCATCGCTTCCCTGATGCTGGCCGCCGCCCTGACCGGCTGCGGCGCGGCATCCTCTGCCGCTTCTTCTGCTGCCAGCTCGGAGGCTGCTTCTTCCGTCGCTTCCTCGGTGGAAGCCGCTTCTGCGGAAACCACCGCTTCCCTGCCTGACGGTGTGTACACCGCCGACTTTGAGACCGACAGCAGCATGTTCCACGCCAACGAAGCCTGTGACGGCAAGGGCACGCTGACCGTCGAGAACGGCCAGATGACCTTCCACGTCAGCCTTGCGTCCAAGAAGATCGTCAACCTTTATCTGGGCGCTGCCGCCGATGCCGACGCCAACAAGACCGCATGGCTTCTGCCCACCACCGACACCGTCACTTACTCCGACGGCACGAGCGAAGAGGTCTACGGCTACGACATCCCTCTGACCGCTGTGGACGAGGACTTCTCCCTCGCCATCCTCGGCACGAAGGGCAAGTGGTACGATCACATCGTCCGTGTGACCAACGCCGTCCCCAAGACCGAAGAAGCCGCCGAGACACCCGCAGACGGCGAATACACCTGCAATGTGACGCTGGAGGGCGGTTCCGGCCGCGCCACCGTCGAAAGCCCTGCGGCCCTGACCGTGGCCGACGGCAAGATGACCGCCACCATCGTCTGGAGCAGCCCCAACTACGACTATATGATCGTGGACGGCGAGAAGTATCTGCCCACCAACACCGAGGGCAACTCCACCTTTGAAATTCCCGTCTCTGCGCTGAGCGCTCCCCTCTCCGTCACGGCTGACACCGTGGCCATGAGCACCCCGCACGAGATCGAATACACGCTGACCTTTGTGCTGAACTGAGCTTCTGCAATTTGAAAGGCAAACCTTGATGAAACGCCGTGATTTTCTAAAAGCGCTTCCCGCCGCCGCCCTGACCCTGACCGGCTGTTCTGCCGCATCCACCGCACCGGCCCGCGCCGAATCGCTCGTGTTCTCGCACGCCTATCCGCTGGACTATGCCCAGCAGTTCACCGCGGACTGTTACGAGGACGGCTCCGTTCTGCTGACGGTGACGGATTCCGGGGCGCAGTTCCTCGTGATGCCCGAGGATGCCGCCGAGGTGGACGACCTGCCCGAAGGGGTGGCCGTTCTGCGCCAGCCCATCGAGAACATCTACCTCGTCTCCACGTCTGTGATGGACCTGTTCCTCCATCTGGACGCGTTGGACAGCATCCGCCTTTCCGGCACGCGGGCCGAGGGCTGGTATCTCGACGAAGCCAAAGCCGCCATGGAAGCCGGACGCATCGCCTACGCGGGCAAGTACAGCGCCCCAGATTACGAGCAGATCTTGTCCGCCGGGTGCAGTCTCGCCATCGAGAACACCATGATCTACCACACCCCCGAAGTCAAGGAGCAGCTGGAACGGTTCGGCATCCCGGTCCTCGTCGAGCGGTCCAGCTACGAGAGCAGTCCGCTGGCCCGGATGGAGTGGATCAAGTTCTACGGCATCCTGCTGGGAAAGCAGGACCTCGCCGAGCAGGTGTTCGCGGAACAGCTCGCGCGCATCCAGCCGCTTTTGGACCAGCCGTCCACCGGCAAGGCCTGTGCGTTCTTCTCCATCACGGCCAACGACCTCGCCAACGTCCGCAAGGGCGGCGACTATGTGGCCCAGATGATCGAGATGGCGGGCGGCGATTATGTGTTCGCCGATCTGACCGACAGCGGCAGCAATCTCTCCACGATGAACCTTCCGCTCGAGGATTTTTACGCCGGTGCACGGGACGCTGACTACCTTATTTATAATAGCACCATCGAGGGCGTCCTTTCCACCACCGAAGAGTTGACCGCCAAGTGCCCTCTGCTGGCAGATTTCCGGGCCGTCCAGAACGGGAATGTCTGGTGCACGACCCAGAGCTTTTTCCAGCAGAGCATGGAGCTGGCCGATTTCATCCTCGACCTGCACACCATCTTCACCGAAGAGCACCCGGACCCCGCCGCCCTGAATTTTCTGACCAAAGTTTCCTGAGGAGCCGCCTATGACCCGCAAAAAACGCCTGATCGTTTCCTACAGCATCCTTGCGCTGATGCTGGCGGTGCTGTTTGCCGCGAACCTGTTCTGGGGCAGCGTCGCGCTGACCCCCAAAGCCGTTCTGGCCGCGCTGACCGGCCGCGGACAGGATGCGCTTTCGGTGGGCATCATCACTCAGCTGCGGCTCCCGCGGGCGGTGATGGTCGTGCTGCTGGGGGCGGCGCTCTCGGCAGCGGGCTATCTGCTGCAGACCTTTTTCGCCAATCCCATCGCCGGCCCCTTCGTCATGGGCATTTCCAGCGGCGCCAAGCTGGCAGTCGCGCTGGTCATGGTGCTGTTTTTGAACTACGGGATGCTGACCACGTCCCTCACCCTCATCCTCGCGGCCTTTGCCGGGGCGATGGCGTCTATGGCCTTTGTGCTGGCTGTGGCGCGCCGGGTCCAGCGGATGAGCATTCTGGTCATCTGCGGCGTGATGATCGGCTATATCTGCTCGGCAGTCACCGAATTTGTGGTGGCCTTTGCGCAGGACAGCAACATCGTCAACCTTCACAACTGGTCGCAGGGAAGCTTTTCTGGCATGACATGGGGCAACGTCCGGGCCGCTGCACTGGTGGTCCTGCCGTCGCTGGCGGCGGCGTTCTGCCTTTCCAAGCCGATGGCCGCTTACCAGATGGGCGAAGCCTACGCCCAGAGCGTCGGCATCAATGTCAAGCGGTTTTCCCGCGTGCTGGTGCTGCTTTCCAGCTTGCTGGCCGCCTGTGTCACGGCCTTTGCCGGCCCCATCTCCTTTGTGGGCATCGCCGTCCCCCACCTCGTCAAGCAGCTTTTGGGCAGCGCCAAGCCGCTGGTCGTTCTGCCCGGGTGTTGTCTGGGCGGGGCGGCGTTCTGTCTGCTCTGTGACCTGATCGCGCGCAGTCTTTTTGCCCCCACCGAGCTTTCCATCAGTGCGGTCACGGCAGTCTTTGGCGCGCCGGTGGTCATCGGGCTGCTCATCCGCCGGAACAAGGAGGGTGCACGATGAATTTTTTCTGTGAAACGAAAGATCTAGCCATCGGCTATGGCAAGGCCCCCCTTGCGGAAGCCATCTCGGTGGGCGTTCCGCGTGGGAAAATCCTGACCCTCATCGGGCCGAACGGCGCGGGCAAATCCACTCTCCTCAAGACCTTGGCGGGCCAGCTTGCGCCCGTGGGCGGCACGGTCCTTCTGGACGGACAGGACCTCACTTCCTACACCGGAAACGCCCGCGCCCAGAAGCTGGCCCTGATGCTCCCCCACACTCGCCGCACCGAGCTGACCACCTGTTTCGAGTTCGCCGCCGCCGGACGCATCCCCTACACCGGACGGCTGGGCATCCTCTCGGACGCCGACCGCCAGCAGGTCCATGCCGCGCTGGAGCTGGTCGGCGCGGAGCATCTCGCTGACCGGGACTTCAACTGCATCAGCGACGGTCAGCGCCAGCGCATCCTGCTGGCCCGCGCCATCTGCCAGCAGCCAGAGATCATTTTGCTCGATGAACCGACCTCTTTTCTGGACATCAAGGGCAAGATCGAGCTTCTGACCATCCTGCAAAAGCTGGCGCACACCCAGAATCTCGCCGTCATCGTCAGTCTGCACGAGCTGGACATGGCGCAGAAAATTTCGGACGCCGTGGTCTGCGTCTCTCCTGGCAGCGTCTCCGGGGTCCTGACGCCCGAACAGGCCTTTGCGCCGGAAAACATCCGCACGCTTTACCGCCTGAGCGCCGAGCAGTACGAAACGCTGTTCGGTGCGCCCAAGCCCGCCAAACCCAAATTCGAGCACTACGTCCGCAGCGGACAGAAGCTCCTGCGGTGCGGCTACACCACCGGGACCTGCGCGGCGCTGGCGGCGGCGGGCGCGGCGCGGCTCCTGCTGACCGGAACCACCCCTGAAACCGTCGCTCTGCGCACCCCAAAAGGAATCGTGGTCGAAGTCGCCCCGCTGTTCTGCCGCAAAACGGCGGACGGCGCGGAATGTGCCATCGAAAAGGATGGCGGCGATGATGTAGATGTGACCACCGGTCTGCCCGTCATCGCACAAGTCGCCCTGCTGCCGGATGCTTCCGGCGTGGTCATTTCCGGCGGAAAGGGCGTCGGGCGGGTCACAAAACCCGGGCTGGACCAACCGGTGGGCGAAGCCGCTATCAACCACGTTCCCCGCGAGATGATCACCGAAGCCCTGCACCGCGAAGCTGAAAATGTAGCCTATCAAGGTGGTTTCTCGGTCACAATCTCTATCGAGGGCGGCGAAGAGGTCGCCAAACGCACCTTCAACCCACACATCGGCGTCGAGGGCGGATTATCTGTTCTCGGGACCAGCGGCATCGTCGAGCCGATGAGCCAGCAAGCCATTCTCGACACCATCCAGCTGGAGATGAATCAGGCGTCGCTTCGCGCGGGAACGCCCCGGCGGCTCATCCTTGCCCCCGGCAACTACGGGCTGGATTACCTTCACGAGACCTATCCCAAATTTGCGGCTGTTCCCGTCGTCAAGACATCCAATTTCATCGGAGATACGCTAGATATGGCAGCTTCCGCCAAGTTTGAGGAAGTGCTTCTCGTGGGGCATGTCGGCAAGCTGGTCAAGCTGGCGGGCGGCATCATGAACACCCACTCCCACACCGCCGACTGCCGCACGGAGCTGTTCTGCACCCATGCGGCACTCTGCGGGGCCAGCCGGAAGGTGTGCACCGCCTTGATGGACGCCGCCACCACCGATGCCTGTCTGGACATCCTCGACGCGGCAGATCTTCGCGCACCTGTATTGGAAAGCCTTCTGCGGGCCATCCAGCTGCACCTTGACCGGCGGGCTGCAGGAACATTCCGCGTCGGTGCGATCTTATTTTCGAACCAGCACGGGCCGCTCGGCCAGACCGAAACCGCCACACAGATCCTGAACGAATGGAAGGAGCATTGATATGGTACATTTTGTCGGAGCAGGTCCCGGCGCACCGGACCTTATCACCCAGCGGGGCGCGGCCCTTTTGCAGACCGCCGACTGCATCATTTATGCAGGAAGTCTGGTCAACCCTGCCCTGCTTGGTCTGGCAAAACCGGACTGCGCCATCTATAACAGCGCCGAGATGACGCTGGAGCAGGTCCTCGCCGTCATGCGCCAGATGGAAGCCGCCGGAAAGACCACGGTACGGCTCCACACCGGTGACCCCTGCCTGTATGGGGCCATCCGGGAGCAGATGGATGCGCTTGACGCCGACGGCATCCCCTACGACGACACTCCGGGCGTCTCGAGTTTCTGCGGGGCTGCGGCAGCGCTGAATGCCGAATACACTCTGCCCACGGTCAGCCAGACCGTCATCATCACCCGGATGGAGGGGCGCACCCCCGTGCCCGAGCGGGAAAAGCTGGCCAGCCTTGCCGCCCACGGTTCCACGATGGTGATCTTCCTCTCCATCGGGCTGATCGACAAGGTGCAGGAAGCGCTTTTACAGGGCGCATACACCCCCGAGACTCCTGCCGCTGTGGTCTATAAAGCCAGCTGGCCGGAGCAAAAAATCGTTCGGTGTACCGTCGGAACCTTAGCGGGTTCCACCCGAAGCGCCGACATTACGAAAACCGCGCTGATCGTCGTAGGCGATTTTCTGGGCATGCAGTACGAGCGCAGTAAGCTCTACGACCCCGCCTTTACGACCGAGTTCCGCAAAGGAGCCGACCAATGACCCGCGCCTATCTCGCCTTCACCGAAAAAGGGCTGACATTGGCGCAAAAACTGGCCGAATCTCTTCCGGGAAGCATCACCCGCTGTGGACACGGCGGCGTCTCTCTTGCAGACTGGACGGCGCAGGAATTTCCCCGGCAGGACGCGTTGATCTTCGTCGGTGCAGTCGGCATTGCGGTACGGGCCATCGCGCCCCATTGTCACAGCAAAGCCACCGACTCCGCCGTTGTGGTCGTGGATGAATGCGGACGGTTCGCCATCCCGCTGTTGTCAGGCCATCTGGGCGGGGCCAACGACCTTGCGCGAGACATTTCTGCCGTCTGCGGGGCCGTTCCGGTCATCACAACAGCCACCGATGCCAATGGAATTTTCGCCGTAGACGAATGGGCCAAGCATCAAAACTGCATGGTATTGGAGCCGGAGCGCATCAAGCGGGTCAGTGGGAAACTCCTCGCCGGGAATTGCGCCGCCTATTGGTCCGATTTTCCAATCGAAGGAACTGCTCCTTCCGGGGTAATTCCGGCACAAACCCCGGACGCTTCCGATTTTGCCTTGACCCTCTCCCCTTCCGGCGATGCTCTGCATCTCGTTCCCCGTATCGGCGTTCTGGGCGTCGGCTGCAAACGCGGCACATCCGCCCAACAGCTCGAAACTGCATTTGCTTCCTTCTGTGAAACGCACCGCCTTGCGCCCCAGTGCATCGTCTCTGCGGCCAGCATCGACCTGAAGCAGAGCGAGGAAGGGCTTCTCGATTTTTGTAAAAATCATCGCTGGAACATCCAGTTTTTTTCTTCCGAACAGCTTCAGACTGTCCCCGGCCCCTTTACGGCATCGCCCTTTGTCCAGAGCATCACCGGCGTGGACAATGTGTGCGAACGGGCGGCGGTTCTGGCTTCCGGCGGGAGCATCCGCATTCCCAAACAGGCGGGCGGCGGCGTGACCTTTGCGCTGGCGCTCCGCCCCTTCGCCCCGAATTGGAGGTGGCAGCATGGCTGAAACCGTTTTCGTCGTCGGGCTGGGTCCTGGCGGCCCCCAGTTTTTGACCGCACAGGCGCAGAGCGCCTTACAGCAAGCCGAGGTGCTGTGCGGCTATACGGTCTATCTGGACCTGATCCGCCCCTATTTTCCCGATAAAACGTTCTATTCCACCGGCATGACCAAGGAGATCGACCGCTGCCGCTGGGCGCTGGAAACGGCGCGATCCGGCAAAACCGTCGCGCTGGTCTGCTCGGGCGACGCGGGCGTTTATGGCATGGCCAGCCCGCTTTTAGAGCTGGCCGAGCAGTTTCCGGCGGTCACCGTCGAGATCGTGCCCGGGCTGACGGCCGCACTCAGCGGCGGGGCCGTGCTGGGCGCACCCTTGGCACATGATTTCTGTGTCATCTCGCTGTCGGACCGGCTCACCCCGTGGGTGGTCATCGAAAAGCGCCTTGCCGCCGCCGCAATGGGTGATTTCTGCGTAGCACTGTACAATCCTTCGTCAAAAGGGCGTCCCGATTATCTGGAAAAAGCGGTCCGTATCCTGCTTGAAAACGGGAAATCGCCGGAAACCGTCTGCGGGCTGGTGCGGAACATTGGCCGGGAGGGCCAGAGCCACGTCATCCTGCCGCTGGCCCAGCTCAAGCACACTCCTGTGGACATGTTCACGACCGTGTTCATCGGCAACGCACAGACGCGGGAACTGCAGGGCCGCATGGTCACGCCAAGGGGGTATCGCGCATGAAGATCGTTCTGTTCAGCGGCACGACCGAAGGCCGCATCCTCTCCCGCCAGCTGGCCGCGCTGGGGTTCGAAGTGCTCGTCAGCGTTGCCACTCCTCTGGGCGCAGAGGAACAGGGCGAATTTGCCGGGGTCACGCTCCATTGTGGCCGACTGACTCCCGAGGAAATGGTCCAGCTGTTGCGAGGAGCCGTTCTTTGCATCGATGCTACCCACCCTTATGCGGTAGATGCCACAAAAAATATCGTTTCCGCGTGTAAAGATGCGAAGATCGAGTATCACCGCCTTCTCCGCCCCGAAAGTCCGCTTCCGGCTGGAAGCATGGTTTTTCGGTCAGCAATGCACGCCGCAGAGTTTCTCGAAAATACCAGCGGAAATATCCTGCTTGCGACCGGTGCAAAAGAGCTTTCTGTGTTTTCTGCGCTCGCGCCGGAGCGGCTGTTTCCCCGTGTTCTGCCCACGCGAGAGGGCATCGCAGCCTGTGAAGCGGCCCATATCCCCCACAAAAATATCATTGCCATGCAGGGGCCGTTCTCCTACACGCTGAACCGGGCGCTCATGGAACAATTTCACATCCAGTTTCTCGTTACAAAGGATGGCGGTGCGGCGGGCGGCTTTGCAGAAAAAGCACAGGCCGCGCAGGACACGAACGCCCAGCTCATCGTGATCCGCCGCCCTGCGGAGACAGGAGAAACTGCCGAACAAATTCTGGCACATTGTCGGGAGGTTTTTGCATGATCATGCTCATTGGAATGGGGGCAGGTTCGCCGGAAGGCATGACCATACAGGGCCGCTCTGCCCTGCAAAAAGCCGAATGCATCATCGGGGCAAAACGGCTGTTGGCGCACCTTCCGGACGACTGTTCCCCCAACCGCTATCCCCTTTACAAGCCCACCGACATCCTGAACTGCATCGCCGAGCACCCGGATGCTGAAACCGTCATTTTGTACAGCGGTGACTCCGGATTTTACTCCGGTGCTTCTCAGCTTTTGCCAATGCTTCGCGCGTTTGGAATTTCTGCCCGCGTCCTTCCCGGAATTTCCAGCGTTCAACTGCTTTCTGCCGCCATCGGACGCCCCTGGCAGGATTGGAAACTCGTCTCAGCGCATGGCTGTGCCTGTGACCCTGTTCCGGTTTGTATAGAGCACAGCACCGTATTTTTTCTGACCGGCGGCACAGAAACGCCCACAACACTCTGCCAGAAACTCGCAGACGTCGGCTTAGGCGACGCTCACGCGCTGGTCGGTGAAAATCTCGGCACACCGGAAGAAAAAATTCTCTTCGGGACCGCCGCCGATTTCGCCCAAAAAACATTCGCGCCCCTGAGCGTTCTTCTGATTGAGCACGTTCCCCAGCCCCAGCGCCGCTCTGCCGGATTTCCGGATGACGCTTTCCTTCGTGGCGAGGTCCCCATGACCAAACAGGAGATCCGCGCCGCCGCTCTCGCCAAGCTGGCCGTTCGTCCCACCGATATTTTATGGGATGTCGGCGCGGGGACCGGAAGCGTCAGCGTGGAATTAGCTTTGGCCGCCCCGCGCGGGCATGTTTATGCCATCGAATGCGAACCGGACGCCTGTGAACTCATCCAGAAAAACCGGGCGAAATTCCGTGCATGGAATCTCACCCTGATAAAAGGAAAAGCCCCACAAGCGTTGGAAGCACTTCCTGCGCCGGACGCTGTTTTCGTTGGCGGAACCAAGGGCGGCATGGATGCTATTTTGGATTTGATCCTCACCAAAAATCCATCTGCCCGCATCTGCATTTCCGCCATTGCGCTGGAAACGATGAGCGCCGCAATCGCGGCCCTGACCGCCCACGGCCTTTCGGCCGAAGTGACTCAAATCGCCGTCAGCCGCACAAAACCGGCAGGGAATTTGCATCTTTTGATGGCGAACAACCCGATTTTCCTGATCACGGGGGAACGCAAATGATCCAATTTCTTGTCGCCGCGCCCCGTTCGGGAAGTGGAAAAACCACCGTTACCTGCGCCCTTCTGGCGGCGCTCAAGCGGCGGGGGCTGAACCCCTGTTCCTTCAAGAGCGGGCCAGACTACATTGACCCGATGTTTCACCGCTCAGCTCTGCATGTGGACAGCCACAATTTAGACTTGTTTTTGTCACCTTCCGTCACCGTTCGGGAGGTATATGCGCATTATTCTGCCGGACATGGGGCTGCGGTCTGTGAAGGGGCCATGGGTTTTTACGATGGGCAGGGCATGACCACGACCGCCAGCGCATGGGAACTGGCCGATACGCTGGACCTTCCCGCGCTGCTGGTCGTCCAGCCCAAAGGCGCAAGTCTGACGCTGGCGGCGGAGATCAACGGCCTGAAAAACTTCCGCACCCCTAGCCATATCATTGGCATTCTGCTCAATGACTGTTCCGAAAAGCTGTACAAAATGCTCAAACCAATGCTGGAGCGGGAGACATCTCTTCCTGTGCTGGGCTATCTTCCCCACCTGCCGGATGCCGTCATCGAGAGCCGCCACCTCGGCCTGAAAACCGCCGGAGAAATCACGGACCTACAGAAAAAAATCCAGCACATGGCCGACGTTTTCATGCAGACGCTCGATTGGGATGCTCTTTTCACATTGACAGACCGTCCCACGCCAGATTCGAATTTTTCGCGGTCCAGCGTCTCTTCCCAGTCGCCTGTCCGCATCGCGGTCGCCAACGATGAAGCATTCTGTTTCACTTACGCGGAGACGCTGGATTCCCTGCGCACCGCCGGGGCCGAGCCGGTCTTTTTCAGTCCCCTGCACGATGCCAAATTGCCGGGATCGATCGGCGGGCTGTACCTCCCGGGCGGCTACCCCGAACTCTACGCCAAGGCACTGAGCGAAAACCGCTCCATGCTGGCGTCCATCCGCTCCGCCATCGAGCGCGGACTTCCCACCGTAGCGGAATGCGGCGGCTTTCTCTATCTGGGTCAGTCGCTGGAATCCGTCGATGACACGTCCTATCCGATGGCTGGCGTCCTGTCCGGACAGGGATTCCGTGTCGGTCGGCTGGTGCGGTTCGGCTATGCGAAACTGACCGCTTCCGCCGACAGTCTCCTGTTCCGCGCCGGGGAGACCTTCCCCATCCACGAGTTCCACCACTGGGACTCTACCGACAACGGTTCCGATTGTTCCGCCGCAAAAGCCAATGGTCAAACTTGGCATTGCGGCTTTGCAAATCCACATTTCTACGCCGGATTTCCGCATTTTTACTGGGCGGGCACTCCCCTGCCGGAGCGCTTTGCGGACGCCGCCCGCCGCTACATCACAAAGGAAGCAGACCATGACTGAATCTGAACTGAACCACCTTCTCGCAACCATCACCCCGCCGGACGAAGCCGCCCGTGCCGCCGCGCACGCCCATTGGGCCAGCCTTGCCAAGCCGCTGGGCGGTCTTGGTGCGCTGGAAACGATGCTCGAGGACACTGCCGCTCTGACCGAAAGCGCCACCCTTGATTTCTCTCAGCGGGCCGTGCTGGTCCTCTGCTCGGACAACGGCGTTGTCGCGCAGGGCGTCAGCCAGACGGACCAGAGCGTGACCCGCGCCGTGGCCGAAAATCTCGCCGCGCGGCGCACCAGCGTCTGCCAGATGGCAAAAACGGCCCGCTGTGAGGTCGTCCCCGTTGACATTGGCATCGCGGGCGACCCTGTGCCGGGGGTTCTGAACTGCCGGATCGCCGCAGGGACCGCTGATTTCACCCAAGGCCCCGCCATGTCCCGCGCACAAGCTGTGGAGGCCATCGCGCACGGCATCGCGCTGGTGCAGGCGCAGAAAGGGCAGGGCGTCCGGCTTCTCGCCACCGGCGAAATGGGCATCGGCAACACCACGACGTCCAGCGCCGTGGCCGCTGTTCTGCTGGGCCAGCCGGTCGAGGTCATGACCGGGCGCGGCGCGGGCCTTTCGGACGAAGGGCTTGCCCGGAAGCTGGATGCCATCCGGCACGGCATCACCGTCAACCACCCCAGCGCCGACGACCCGCTTGACGTTCTGTCCAAGCTGGGCGGTTTTGACATTGCGGGATTGTGCGGAATTTTTCTCGGTGGTGCGTTGGAACAAGTCCCCGTTTTGGTGGACGGCTTTATCAGCGGCGTGGCCGCGCTGTGTGCGGTGCGGCTCTGCCCTGCGGCGTCCAAGGCCGTTTTCGCCAGCCATTGTTCCACCGAACCGGCGGCCAAATTGGTGCTGGATGCGCTGGGCAAAGCGCCGCTTCTCATGGCAGGGCTTCACCTCGGCGAGGGGACCGGCGCGGTGGCTTCCCTGCCCCTGTGGGACATGGCACTGGCCGTTTACAACCACTGTTATTCCTTCGCGGAGGGCGGCATTGCGCCGTACACCCCGCAATGCTGACGCTGGTTTTGGGCGGTTCCGCCAGTGGAAAAAGCGCCTATGCCGAGTCGCTGGTCCTGCACTCGGCCCTGCCGCGCTACTACTTGGCCACCATGCAGGTCTGGGACGACGAATGCGCCGCGCGGGTCGAAAAGCACCGGGCCATGCGGGCTAAAAAACAATTTACCACCGTGGAATGTCCCCTTCACTTGGACTCTGTCCGCCTTCCCGCGCGGAGAACGGCTCTGCTGGAGGACCTCGGCAACCTGACCGCCAACGAGCTTTACGACCCACACGGAGCCGGAGAAAACGCGGCTTCCGCTATCCTGTCCGGCATCGATTTGCTGTACGCACAGTGCGAACACCTCATCCTCGTCTCGAACGAAGTGTTCAGCGGCGGGGCCGACTATGCGGGCGATACGGACCGCTATCTCCGCGCGCTGGCGCAGGTGAACAACGCCGTCGCCGCCCGCGCAGATGCTGTGGTGCGGGTCGTGTGCGGCATCCCGGTCCATTATAAAGGAGTGGAACCATGATCGTTTTGCAGACCATCGCCGTGGCGTTTGCCATGTTTTCGGCGGTCCCCGTACCGCAGTTCGACTGGAATGCCAAAAATATGCGGTATGCCATGTGCGCATTTCCGCTGGTCGGGCTTTTGTGCGGGGCGTTGTGGTGCGTGTGCGGGGCCTTACCGCTTCCGGCGCTTGCCAAGGCGGCGGGCTTCTGCCTGATCCCGGTCTGGGTCACGGGCGGCATCCACCTCGATGGCTACGCCGACACCTGCGACGCCCTTTCCAGCTACGGCGACCGTGCCAAAAAGCTGGAGATCCTCAAAGACCCCCATTGCGGGGCGTTCGCGGTCATTCGGTTGTGCAGTTATTTTGCGGCTTATTTTGCCTTGTCCGGTTGTGTGGTTTTTTCCCCGCGCATTGGTCTACTCTGGACGCTTGCACTCATGCTCGAGCGTACCCTTTCCGGCCTTGCTGTGGCATCGTTCCCGCTGGCAAAAGACACCGGCCTTGCCCATACTTTTGCCACCGCCGCCGACCGTGTGACGGTCCGCCGGGTATTGACGGTGCTTGCTGTTCTGCTGGGCGGCGGGATGCTGGCGCTGGGCGGCGGGGCGCTCGTAGGGACCACACTTCTTGTTTTTCTTCGGTATCACGTCGTTTCGAAAAAGCAGTTCGGCGGCATCACCGGCGATCTGGCCGGATGGTTTTTGCAAAAGGCCGAGCTTTGGATGCTGGCGGCGCTGGCCGCCTGTCAATGGGGAGGGCTGTTATGATCTTCATTACCGGGCCGCTCTACAGCGGCAAGCGCACCTTTGCGCAAACACTTTCCGGAAGCCGCATCGCAGACGTTCAAAATCTCGCCGCGGATGCCGATGATTTGGAGAAACTCGCGGACAAACTCGCCGTTTATGACATCGTAATCTCCACCGAAGTCGGCGGCGGCGTGGTCCCCATCGACGCCCGGGAGCGGGCCGCGCGAGAAGCCGCCGGACGGCTGGCCTGTCTGCTGGCCGCTCGTGCCGACTGCGTGGTGCAGATGTTCTGCGGCATCCCTACCGTTCTGAAAGGAGAACTTCCCTCATGCTGATCTATCTTCTGCGCCACGGTCTGACCTCCTACAACGCCGAAAAGCGCTATCAGGGCCAGCGCGATATCCCGCTTTCCGCCGAGGGCCGCGCTCAGCTTCGGCGGGCCGATTTTTCACCCAGCACCGTTTATATCACCCCCCTTTGCCGCACCCGGCAGACCGCCGAGGTACTGTTTCCGGAAGCGAACCTCATTGAGGTAAAGGACCTTCAGGAGATGTGTTTCGGCAGTTTTGAGGGCCGGAACTTCATCGAGATGGAGCACGACCCCGACTATCTGGCATGGGTGGAAGCCAACTGCGAAAGCCCCTGCCCAGACGGCGAAACGAAAGCCATCTTCTCGGAACGGGTGTGTCGGGCGTTTTCCGCGCTGGTCAATCAGGCCCTCGCAGACGGCGAAGAACGGTTGGTCATCCTCGCCCACGGCGGGACCCAGATGGCGGCAATGGAGCGCTACGCCCTGCCCCACAAAGACTACTACG
The DNA here is from genome assembly GCA_900551435.1 of uncultured Faecalibacterium sp. Classification (GTDB taxonomy): domain Bacteria; phylum Bacillota; class Clostridia; order Oscillospirales; family Ruminococcaceae; genus Faecalibacterium. The sequence goes on along the minus strand of URVW01000009.1, from coordinate 15,641 downwards.
CATGGTGCGCCCCCAACGCGGGCGGCTTCGTGCTCGACACCCGCGACTGGGCCGAAAAGCGCCAGCTGTACCTTCTGAAAACCGTGCAGTACACCAAGGAGGAACGCGCATGATCCCCTATGCTGTTCTGGGCGGCTTCGTGCTCGACACCCTGTTCGGGGACCCCGCGTGGCTGCCGCACCCCGTCATTTTCATGGGCAAAGCTATCTCTGCTCTCGAAAAATTCCTGCGTGCCCGTCTGCCCAAAACGCCGCAGGGCGAACTGCTGGGCGGGGGCATCCTCGCTTTTCTTCTTCCCGTTGGAACGTTTCTTTTTTCGAGTTTCATCTGCCTTGGGGCGGCGAAGCTTTCGCCGTGGCTGGGGCTGGCGGTGCAGATGTTCTGGTGCGCTCAGTGCCTTGCCGCCAAAGGTCTGGCGCAGGAGAGCACGAACGTCTACCGCGAACTGGTCAAGCCCGATCTTCCCGCAGCCCGCAAAGCGGTCAGCCGCATCGTCGGGCGGGACACCCAAAATCTCACCCTTGAGGGCGTGACCAAAGCCGCCGTGGAGACCGTCGCCGAAAACGCCAGCGACGGCGTGATCGCCCCGTTGCTTTATATGCTGGTAGGCGGCGCACCGCTGGCGCTGACCTACAAGGCCATCAACACGATGGACAGCATGCTGGGCTACAAAAACGAGCGCTACCTTTATTTTGGCCGCGCCGCCGCAAAACTGGACGATGCTGCGAATTATCTTCCCAGCCGGCTGGCAGGGCTGCTCTGGGTCGCGGCGGCAGCTCTGACCGGCAACAGCGCAAAGGGTGCATGGACCATCTGGCGGAGAGACCGCCGCAACCACGCCAGCCCCAACAGCGCACAGACCGAAAGCGCTTGTGCCGGTGCGCTGGGCGTTCAATTAGCCGGTCCTGCGTACTATTTTGGCGAATATTATGAAAAGCCCACCATCGGCGACCCTCTGCGCCCCATCGGGCCGGAGGACATCCGCCGCGCCAACCGCATGATGTACGCCGAGAGCCTGTTGGCGCTGGCCGTCGGGCTGGCCGTTCGGGTCATTTTGTGAAAGGAGACGGTTTCATGCAACTCATCCATGGAGGAGACTGGGCGGGCTACCGCGCCGAATTTGGCCATGATGCGCTGGATTTTTCGGCCAACGTCAGTCCGCTCGGTTTGCCAGAAGGGGTGGCCGACGCCATCAGGTCGGCGCTTTCCACCGCCGACCGCTACCCGGACCCTCTCTGCCGGGACCTACGGACCAAGCTTTCCCAGCACGAAGGTGTCCCGGCCGAGCACATTCTCTGCGGCAACGGCGCGGCGGACCTGATCTTCCGGCTGGTCTGGGCCAAAAAGCCCAAGAAAGCCCTCGTCACCGCACCCACCTTTGCGGAATATGCTTCCGCGCTGGAAACGGTCGATTGCACGGTCGAGCGCTGGTTTTTGCAGGAAGCGAACGATTTTGCGGTGACGGACGCGCTCTGCTCTGCCATCGATGAAAGCATCGACATGGTGTTCCTCTGCCAGCCCAACAACCCCACCGGTCAGCTGACGCCGCTTCCGCTTGTGGAAAAGATCCTGCGCCGGTGCACCGAATGCGGGGCGCTTCTCGTACTGGACGAATGTTTCCTCGACTTTCTGCCTGACCACGCCGAAAAAACGGCCAAGCCGCTGCTGGATTCCGGGGATCTTTTCATCCTGAAAGCCTTCACCAAGCTGTACGGCATGGCGGGCGTCCGGCTGGGATACTGTCTGTGTGCCGACACCGCCCTTCTCGAACAGATGCGCACCGTCGGCCAGCCGTGGGGCGTGTCCAGTCTGGCACAGGCGGCAGGTCTGGCCGCACTGGACGAGACGGCCTATGTTGAACGGGTGCGCTCCCTCATCGCCGAACAGCGCCCCCTTCTGGCCGAAGGTCTGCGGGCGCTGGGGCTGCGGGTCATCGAGGGCGCGGCGAACTATCTGCTGTTCCAAGGGCCGGCAACGCTGGGCGATACCCTGCGTCCGCGTGGAGTCGTTCTTCGAAGCTGCGCGAATTATCCAGGTCTGGACGGCAGCTGGTATCGCACCGCCGTGCGCACCGCACCCGAAAACGAACAGCTTTTACGCATCCTTTCGGAGGTGTTACGATGAGCAAAGCCAAATGCATCATGGTACAGGGCACGATGAGCGGGGCGGGCAAAAGTCTGCTCTGCGCCGCGCTCTGCCGCATTTTTGCGCAGGACGGCTACCGGGTCGCGCCCTTCAAAAGCCAGAACATGGCCCTGAACAGCTTCGTCACCCGCGACGGGCTGGAAATGGGGCGGGCGCAGGTCGTTCAGGCACAGGCGGCGGGCATCGAACCAGATGTCCGGATGAATCCCATCCTGCTCAAGCCCAGCAGCGACGTGGGAAGTCAGGTCATCGTGAACGGCGAAGTCCGGGGACAGATGCCCGCTTCCGCTTATTTCAAGATGAAGAAATCGCTCATCCCGGACATTCTTTCCGCCTACAACCGTCTCGCCGATGATGTGGATATCATCGTCATCGAGGGCGCGGGAAGCCCCGCCGAGATCAATCTGAAGGCGGACGACATCGTCAACATGGGGCTTGCCAAGCTCGTGGATGCGCCGGTCCTGCTGGCGGGCGACATCGACCGCGGCGGTGTGTTCGCCCAGCTTTACGGCACAGTCGAGCTGCTTGAGCCGGACGAGCGGGCGCGCATCAAGGGGCTGATCATCAACAAGTTCCGGGGCGACGTTGAGATTCTGCGTCCCGGCCTTGCGATGCTGGAGGAAAAGACCCATCTGCCCGTTCTGGGTGTGGTCCCCTACCTCAAGGTAGACATTGAGGATGAAGATTCCCTTTCCACCCGGCTGGATGCAGAAAAAGCCGTCAAACCGCTGGATCTCGCCATCATCCGCTTGCCGCACATCTCAAACTTCACCGATTTCATGCCGCTGGAACAGCACCCGCTTCTGGGCGTGCGGTATGTACAAAACGCGCGCCAGCTTGGCACGCCGGACCTGCTCATCCTCCCCGGCACAAAGAACACCGTGGATGACCTGCTCTGGCTGCGGCAGTCCGGGCTGGAAGCCGCTCTTCAAAAGCTGGCCGCAAACGGAACGCCCGTTCTGGGCGTCTGCGGCGGCTATCAGATGCTCGGCCAGCAGCTCGACGACTCCACAGGCAGCGAAAGCGGCCACCCGCAGACCCTGCGCGGGCTGGGACTTCTGCCCACCTGTACCGTTTTCACCGAGCAAAAGCGCCGCACACAGGTTTCTGCGGTCATTTCGGCGCTGCCTTTTGCGGGCGCAAAGCTGGACGGCTACGAGATCCACACCGGCCGCACCGAAGTGGACGGCACGCCCTTCTGCACCCAAGCGGACGGCTCCCCCGAAGGCTGTGTGCAGGACAATGTGTTCGGGACCTATCTCCACGGCCTGTTTGATACCGGCGAACTGACCGAAAAACTGGTCGTGTATTTGTGCCGCCGCAAGGGCATCGACCCCGCCGGGGCCGACCTCATCCCCATGGAGCAATACCGTCAGCAGCAGTTCGACTTGCTGGCCGATGGGGTCCGCCATGCGCTGGACCTCGACGCCCTGTATGCCGCCATGGGCCTGAAACGGAGGAACGAAGCATGAACCCACAACACCACCTTCCCGCCGACATCGAGCGGACCAGCCTTTCCATCATCACCGCCGAGCTGGATGAATTGGGTCTGACGCCCCCGCCGGAGAATGCCGCCGTGGTCAAGCGGGTCATCCACACCACGGCGGATTTCGATTACGCCAAAAATCTGCGCTTCACCGCCGGGGCCGTGGCGGCTGGCATCGCGGCCCTCCGCTCCGGGACCCCCATCGTCACCGACACCAACATGGCGCTGGCCGGCATTACTAAGCCCGGTCTGGCCAAGCTGGGCGGCTCTGCCCTCTGCTATATGGCCGACCCGGAAGTGGCCCAGATCGCCAAAGAGACCGGCACGACCCGCGCCGTGGCGTCCATGCACCGCGCCGCCGCCGAACACCCCGACGCCATCCTCGCCGTCGGCAACGCGCCCACGGCCCTGCTGACCATCGCGGACGAGATCGAATCCGGTCTGCGCCCCGCGCTGGTCATCGGCGTGCCGGTCGGGTTCGTGAATGTGGTCGAGAGCAAAGAGCGGCTCTTTTCCGTCTGCGAAGCCCACGGCGTGCCCTGCATCGCTGCCATGGGCCGCAAGGGCGGAAGCACCATCGCCGCCGCCATCTGCAATGCACTGGTCTACTCCGCCGCCGAAATGCTGGACCCCACGGCCCGCGGCTGGAAATAACACCTTTCCAATCCCCGCCAAAAGTCGTATAATAGAGTCGTCAATCTATGTTACGAAAGGGGAACTCCCTATGAAACTGATCCGTACCCCAGACGCTGTCGGTCAGGTACTTTGTCACGATATCACCCAGATCATCCCCGGCGAATTCAAAGGCGCCCGCTTCCGCAAAGGGCACATCGTTCAGCCGGAGGATATCCCGGTGCTGCTGAGCATCGGCAAGGAAAATCTCTACGTCTGGGAAAAGACCCCCGGCATCCTGCACGAGGACGAAGCCGCCGCGCTGCTCTACAAGGCAGCGGCGGGCCGGAACATCCACGGGACCGAACCGAAAGAGGGCAAGATCGAGCTGATCGCCGACTGCGACGGCTTGCTCAAGATCAACCGCGAAGCCCTGCTGGCAGTCAACCGCACTCCGCAAATGATGATCGCCACGGTCCACGGCGACCTGCCCGTGAAAAAGGGGCAAAAGCTGGCCGGGACCCGCATCATTCCGCTGGTCATCGAGCAGGAAAAGATGGACGCCATGCAGAAAGCGGCGGGCGATACGCCCATCCTGAACGTTCTGCCCTTCCATCAGAAGCCGTTCGCGGTCATCACGACGGGCAGCGAGGTGTTCAAGGGCCGCATCGAGGACAAATTCACCCCCATTCTGGTCCAGAAGCTGGCGGAATACGGCTGTGAGATGACCTACCACAAGGTCTGCGACGACGACCCGGCGGGCATCACCGCCGCCATTCTGGAAGCCAAAGCGGCGGGTTGTGAACTCATCTTCACGACCGGCGGCATGAGCGTGGACCCCGACGACCGCACCCCGCTGGCCATCCGGAACACCGGCGCTTCCATCGTGAGCTACGGCGCACCGGTCCTGCCGGGGGCGATGTTCCTTGTCAGCTATCTCGACAGCATCCCCGTGTGCGGCCTTCCGGGCTGTGTGATGTATGCCAAGCGGACCATTTTTGATCTGCTCCTGCCCCGTCTGCTGGCCGATGACCCCATCACCGCCGACGACATCGCGCGTCTGGGCGAAGGCGGACTCTGCCTTGGCTGTGCGAACTGCACTTGGCCGAACTGCGGCTTTGGGCATTGAACCTCTCATCATGCTCTCTCTTACGAGGGGCTTTGGCATTTCGAAAAACGTTACGGTTTCGCTCTGTTGAGCGAACGCGAGACTGAGAGGTTCCAATGACAGAACACAACCTGACCCATTTTGATGCCGAGGGCAACGCCGTCATGGTGGACGTGAGCAAAAAGCCCGTCACTACACGGGAAGCCACCGCCCACGGCATCATTACCATGAACGCTGACGCCTTTGCCGCCGTGCAGAGCGGCACAGTGAAAAAGGGCGACGTGCTGGGCGTGGCCCGCATTGCCGGCATCATGGCGACCAAGCGCACCAGCGACCTCATCCCCTTGTGCCACCCGCTCCCGCTGACCAAGGTGACCGTAGATTTCCGCCTTCTGCCCGAGCGGCAGGCCGTGGAAGCCTTCTGCACCGTCAAGACCAGCGGCGTCACCGGCGTGGAGATGGAAGCGCTGACCGGTGTTTCCACGGCTCTGCTGACCATCTACGACATGTGCAAGGCACTGGACAAGGGCATGGAGCTGGGCGAGATCCATCTAGACAAAAAGATCGGCGGCAAAAGCGGCCTTTACATCCGGGCGGAGGGCGGCTATGTTTGATGCCGTACATCGGAACATCCATTACCTCCGCCTGTCAGTCACCGACCGGTGTGATCTGCGCTGCCACTATTGTATGCCGGACGGCATCGTTCCCTGTGCCCACGAAGAGGTTTTGACCTATGAAGAATTTCTTCGTCTTGCCGCTTTATTTTCGGGGTGCGGCGTGGATACCGTACGGGTCACTGGCGGCGAACCGCTGGTGCGCCGGGGCGTAGAACAGCTGGTGGCAGGGTTGAAAGCGACCCCCGGCATCCAGAAAGTCGTCATGACGACCAACGGCGTCCATCTGGCGCAGAAGCTCCCTGCCCTGCTGGATGCCGGATTGGACGGCGTCAACATCAGCTTGGACGCCCTTTCGACGGAGGTATTCGCTCGCATCACAGCGCGGGACAAGCTTCCCGCCGTGCTGGCCGGTCTGGATGCTGCGCTGAACAGCGGACTGCCCGTCAAGCTGAACTGCGTCCCGCAGGTGGGCATCAACGAAACCGAACTGGAACCGCTGGCCGCACTGGCGCAGGACCATCCTTTGCAAGTCCGCTTTATCGAGATGATGCCCATCGGCTACGGGTCCGCGATGCCCTGCCTTTCGGGGCCGGAGCTTCTGGCGCGATTCCAGCGACGCTGGCCGGACCTCGTGCGGCTCTCCCCTGCTCAGAGCGCGTCTCTTGGCGACGGCCCCGCCGTCTACTACACCGTTCCGGGCTGGGCGGGCAGCATCGGCTTCATCGCCGCCGTGCATGGCAAATTCTGCGCCTCCTGCAACCGCGTCCGGCTGACCAGTCAGGGCTTTTTGCGCCCTTGCCTTGCCAGCGAAGCGGGCTGTGATCTGCGCGCACTCCTGCGCGGGGGCGCTTCGGACGAGACCCTGTTACAGGCCATCCGGGAGACCATTTGGAACAAACCCCCGGAGCACCATTTTGAACGCACTTCCCTGCCCGCCACGCGCGGGATGTATCGGATCGGAGGATAGCTATGGGAAAACTTCTGGCCATCTGCACCAGCCCCCAGCGCGGGACCACCAAAACGCCGGTGGACCACGCCGTTCTGACCCCGGAATGGGGCATCGTCGGCGACGCGCACGGCGGGAACTGGCATCGTCAGGTCAGCTTGCTCAGCGCCGAAAAGATCGCGCAGTTCCGGGAGAAAATTTGGGTCGATTACGGCGCATTCGGCGAAAATCTGGTCGTGGAAGGGTTTGATTTCCGCGCCCTGCCCGTCACCAGCCGGTTTTCCATCGGCGACGTCGTGCTCGAGATGACCCAAATCGGCAAAGAGTGCCACAACGACTGCGTCATCAAACAGCAGACCGGCGAATGCATCATGCCCCGCGAGGGTGTGTTCGCGCGGGTGCTGCACGGCGGCGAGATCCATGTCGGCGACGAGGTCACGCTCCTGCCCGCGCTGGAGAACCCGCCCCTGCGGGCTGCCGTCATCACCCTGTCCGACAAAGGCAGCCGCGGCGAGCGCGAGGACAAGAGCGGCCCGCTGGCGGCGGAGATGCTTCAGGCGGCGGGCTATGTCGTGGAAGAAACACTGCTTCTGCCGGACGATTTCAACGCCCTCAAGGCCCAGTTTCACCGGCTGGCCGACGGCCGGCAGCTCAACCTCATCCTGACCACCGGCGGCACGGGCTTTTCGCCCCGGGACATCACCCCCGAAGCCACCTATGCCGTGGCGGACCGTAACGCCCCCGGCATCGCCGAAGCCATGCGCTATCACAGCCTGACCATCACCCCGCGCGGGATGCTCAGCCGTGCGGCCAGCGTCCTGCGGGGCAAGACCCTCATCGTCAACCTTCCGGGCAGCCCCAAGGCGGTGCGGGAAAATCTGGAATATATCCTGCCAAGCCTTGAGCACGGTGTCCGCATCGCCGCAGGGCTGGACGGCGAATGTGCCCGCAAATAACGCATACTCAAAAACCTCTGCACCCTTTCCCGTTTCGGGCCAAGGATGCAGAGGTTTTTTGTTGATGAAATTTTCTTTCTCAATGACGGGAATATCGCGTTTTTCCGCTATTTATCTGCAGGGGGGTAACACGAAACTTTCTCAGCGTTTGTTCCAGAACGTCCATATCCACCGGCTTCGACAGGTGTTCGTCCATGCCCGCCTCGCGGCTCTTCTGCACGTCCTCCGCAAATGCATAGAGATAATATTTTTCCTCGCCCATCGGCAGGTCCGAAAAGAGCATCGACTCGGCGCGTTCCTCGGTGTAGGAAACGCCGCCGAACACAACCTTTTTCGCGGGATATGCACCAGAATTTTACAGCTTTTTGATCCTTCAGCCCTTCAGCGCTTGAAAACGCAAACAGACCCCCGCCGTGCCGAAGCACGCGGAGGTCTGCCTGTTCTGCTGTGATTATGCCAGGTCCTCGCCGTTGGTGGCAATGACCTTCTGATACCAATAGAAGCTGTCCTTCTTTTCGCGGCTCAGATCGCCGGTCCCATCGTCAAACTTGTTGACGTAGATGAAGCCATAGCGCTTTGCCATCTCGCCGGTAGACGCGCTCACGAGGTCGATGCAGCCCCACGGGGTGTAGCCCATCAGGTCCACGCCGTCCTTGACGGCCTCGGCCATCTGCTTGATGTGCTCCCGCAGATAGTCGATGCGGTAGCTGTCGTGGATCTTGCCGTCGGCGTCCTTCTTGTCGTAAGCGCCCAAGCCGTTCTCCACGACCATCAGAGGGATGTGATAGCGGTCGTAAATTTCGTTCAGGCTATAGCGCAGACCGATCGGGTCGATCTGCCAGCCCCAGTCGGAAGCTTTCAGGTAGGGGTTCTTCTTTCCGCCGCCGATGTTGCCGCCCACATCTTCCACATCCTTGTGGGTCGTGACGCAGCTGGACATATAGTAGCTGAAGGTGTAGAAGTCCACCGTGCCCTCTTTCAGGATGGCGGCATCCTCGGGCTTCTGCTCGATGGTGATGCCGTTTTCTGCGAAGTAGCGCTTCATATAGGAGGGGTACTCGCCGCGCACATGCATGTCCGAGCTGAACCAGTTGGTGATCTGCATCTGCTTCTGGTTCGCCACCACGTCGGCGGGGTCGCAGGTCAGCGGATAGCTGGCGAGGAAGCAGATCATGCAGCCCATCTTGAACTGCGGATAGTTCTGGTGCGCATAGCGGATGGCCTCGGCGCTGGCCACGAACATATGATGCAGAGCTTGGAACCGCACCTGCTTGTCGTCCGGAGCCTGACTGACCGGGCCTTCGTAGCCTTGGACCGTTCCCGTGTTCAGGACGCCGCCCAGCGGCATCACACCGGTGTTGATCTCGTTGAAGGTCAACCAGTACTTGACCTTATCTTTGTAGCGCTCGAAGATGACCTTGCAGTAGTTCATGTAGAACTCGATGAGTTCCCGGCCGGCCCAGCCGTTGTATTTTTCGACCAGCGCATAAGGCAGTTCGTAGTGGCTGATGGTGACCAGCGGTTCGATGCCGTGCTGTTTGCAGCAATCGAACACCTTATCGTAAAATTCCAGACCCTTTTCGTTGGGCTGCGTCTCCATGCCCGTGGGGAAAATGCGGGTCCAGTTGATGGAGGTGCGGAAGGTCTTGAAGCCCATCTCAGCGAACAGGGCGATGTCCTCTTCGTAGTGGTGGTAGAAATCAATGGCCTCATGGCTTGGATAGAGCCGGTCCGGGCGAACGGACGTCGTCACCCATTTGGGGCTGGTGTGGGAGCCGTTGGTGCACAGGTCCGGGACGCTGGGGCCTTTGCCGTCCACATCCCATGCGCCTTCGAACTGGTTGGCGGCACAGGCGCCGCCCCACAGGAAATCATCGCGGAAAACGCTCATAGTTTTACTCCTCTCAGTACTTTTGCCCAAAGAACAGCTTCAGTGCGCCGATCATATTGGCGTCGTTGCCGTAACGGCAGCGCACCAGTTCGGGCTTGAGCATCGGGAACACCGGGCAGCGCTCGAACAGGCTGTCCAGCTCGGTCTGGATCGCGGGCATCAGGGCATCTGCCGCGCTGATGCCGCCGCCGATGGCGACTTTCTCCACATCCAGAATGCTCTGCAAACTCAGGATGCCGATGGCCACCCGGCGGGCAAAAATTTTCAGGGTCTGCTGGGCTTCCGGCTCTCCGGCATTATAGGCGGCGAAGATTTCCTCGCCGGTGGGCATAGGGCCGTCGGGGTCCATCCCCTTTTCCTTTGCATACTCGAAGATCAGGCCGGTGGCGGAGGAATTGCCCGCCCAGACCGGCATACTGGGCAGCTTTTCGACCTTTTTCAGCGTAAAGCTGTCCAGCTCCATGACGGCCATATCGGTCACCATGTTGCTCACCTCACCGGCGGCGGAGTGCGCCCCCATGTAGACCTTTCCGTTCAGGATGATGCCGCCGCCGATGCCGGTCCCCAGCACCAGCACAAGGCCGGTGTCAGTCCCGGCCAGCGCACCGGTCCATGCTTCTGCCGCGGCGGCGCACTTGCCGTCGTTGGCGATGGTCACGGGCACGCCCAGCCGCTCTTCCACCTGCGCCGCAAAGGGCTGCTCCCACATGAAGGCGCTCAGCATCCCGCCGGTGTGGGCAATGCCGTGTTTGGTGTCGATGCGCCCCGGCATGGAGATGGCGCAGCCCTCGAACTGACCCTTCAGCGGGGCGGCAAAGCCTTCGATGGCCGCCAGAAGGTCGTCCATGTTCGTCAGCGGCGTCGGGACCTTGCCGCCGGAAATTTTCTGAGCATGTTCATCGGCAAGACTGTACTTGATGAAGGTCCCGCCGATGTCGATCAAAAGATACTGTTTCATCTTGTCTCCTGCTTTCTGTTGTTCTGTGTTCAGGCAAAGCCCACCATGGCGGCAAGGCTGAGCGCCACCGGCAGGGTCACCAGCGAGAGCAGGGTGCTCAGGCAGACCATCTGCACGGCATAGGCGGAATCCAGCCCCAGCCGCTGGGCATACACAGCGATGTTGCTTCCGATGGGGGCCGCGTTCACGATGACCAGCACCGCGCCGATCTTCTTCCACCCTGCGGGCAGGAGCAGCAGACAGGCAATGGTCAGCAGCGGGATCACCACCAGCCGCACCGCCGAAAGTGCATAGAGCCGCGGGCGGGTAAAGATGGCTTTCAGGTCAGTCTGGGCCAGATAGACGCCCAGCACGATCATCGCCAGCGGAGCGTTCATGCCCGCGATGGCTGCCATCGGGCTGCGGAAGAACTGCGGCACGGGGACGCGGCAGAAGTAGATCACCACGCCCGCCAGCAGCGAGAGCACCAGCGGATTTTTCAGGACTGCACCCAGCTGGATATACTTTTTGTCGCCGGAAAGCTTCGTCTGGCCGTAGGTCCATTGCAGGGCATTCAGCAGGGCCACAAAGCCCGCCGCATAGAACACGGCATCGCCGCCCAGCACCGCCGTGACCAGCGGAAAGCCCATAAAGCCCGCGTTGGAGAATGCCACGCCGATCTGGGCCATCGGGTCCTTCCGGAAAAAGAACCACGCCACTGCCATGGACAGCAGCAGCACGCCGGCTCCCGCCGCAATGCTGACGGCCAGCTCCACAGCGCCCTGCGCCGAATACTCGATACAAAACGATTTTAACACAACGCAGGGCAATACACAATAGAGCAGCAGATGGGCCAGCGCCTTGCTTCCCTCTTTCGTGATGAGTCCTGCGCGGTGAAGGACGAATCCGATGATGAGGTAGAGGAACATCAGCAGAATCTGTCCCAGAACGACTCCGAAAACCTCCGTCATGCCGCCTCTCCCTGCTCCTTGCCGATCTTGCGCAGCAGCGGGAGCAGCGCATCCATGACCGGGCGGTAGCCGTTGGCATACATGTGCATTCCCTCAATGGTGTACTCGGCTTTCAGGTTGCCCTCGGCGTCGTACAGGTCTTTGTTCAAGTCGAGGAACTCTGCTCCGTATTTCTGCGCCAGTTCCTGCACTCCGGCGCTGGCTTCCCGAATGCGTTCGTTGGTGCGCCAGCGGAAGCACTCGATCAGGCCCGGGTCCTCGGCCACGGTAGGGTTCACGGGATAATAGGCCAGCAGATAGAGTTTCGTTCCCGGCAGCCGATCCTTGATTTTTTGGAGGATCTCCTCATACCGGCCCAGCATGGCGGTGCGGTCGTAGTCCGGGCCGTTCAGGTCGTTCGTGCCGATGTTCAGGAACAGGTGGGCGGGCTGAAGCTCGAAGATGCACTCGTCCAGCGCTTCCAGCAGTTCGGTGGTGGTAAAGCCGCCGATGCCCCGGTTGTACAGGGTACAGTGCAGGTCGTCGTCCTGCAAAAACTCATATACCGGGAACTGCTCCATCAAACTGGAACCGGCAAACACCACCGCACCCTTTTTGGCGTAGGGGTTCAGGCGGCGGAACCGCTCCCGCTTGATCTGTTTTTCCCGCTGGCCCTCCTGCTGCCGCAGCTCGTTCAGAAGGGTGTTTCGTTCCTGTTCCGTCATGGTCTTGATTCCTTTCTCTCAGTCCTCGTGCAGGGGCAGCTCCACAAAGCTGCCCTCCCCCAGCAGGATCTTCTGGTGGGCGATGCGGGTCTTGCCCTGTTCGGACCAGATGCCCGCATAGTTGCTGTGAACGGCATACTGCGGGAAATCCGACGAGGACACATCCAGCCGCAGACGGCTCCCGGGCTGCACGGTCCAGTTCATATCCCACAGGTCAATGCAGACGTCCGCCGCCTGACCGGGGGTGTAGGTCTTGCCTTCGGGCAGGTCTGCCGCGATGGTCGTGATGCCGCCCCGGATGTTGTAGGCTTTGCCGTCCGGGAACGCCTCCATCAGCTTTGCCGTGAAAGCGGTGTCGTCCACATCGGTGGAAACATTCAGATGCACCTTGATCTGTCCGCAGATGGGCAGCGCCTTTTCCAGCGGTGCACTGACGAAGCTGACGACATCGGGCCGGTAGTCCGGCTCCGGCTGCAGCAGACTGCCCGCCTCGGTGATGGTGGTCAGGACGCTTTCCGCGCCATGGCTGGGCACGGGGTCTTCCGGGTCGAAGTCGAAGCAGCGCTCCCCTTCTGCGGGGGCTGCGTTCAGGGTGTGTTCGCCCAGATAGCACCTTTCGGTGCGGCTCACGGGTACGGGCCAAGCGTCCAGCGTTTTCCAGCAGTCCTCCCGCATCACATAGGTGCGGACCCGCTTTTCCGGCTGCTTTTTCTGCTTCAGCAGCAGGTCGAACCACTCGAGCATCCGATGGATGTCGCCGTTTTCCAGATGGTGTTGCTCGCCCCACGCGATGCAGGGCTGGGACATATGGTTCCAGCAGCCGATATCCAGCCAGCTGTGGGCTTTCGTCTCCGGGTTCAGGGATGCATAGGTGTTGATGGCGCTGCCGAAGTGGTGGTCGTACCACGCATCGATGATGTACACGGGCACTTTGGTGTTTCCGGGCACATCGGCCAGCAGCTTCCACCAGCCCTGCTGCCAGTAGGCGTCCGAGCGGTGGGTGGCGTGGATCCAGTCCTGATACCAGTCCAGTTTCCCGCCCCACAGGGCTTCGTCCACCTTGTCGTGGGGACGGAAGCGGCAGCTGTCCAGATAGTCTGCCGTGACCGGGTGGCCCGCATTCTGCATAGCCCAGCCGGTGAGCACATCGTGGCGGAACAGGCCCTTTTCGTAGGCCGATTTGAAGCGGTCCGTCCCGTAGACGGTCAGCATCATGCCTTTCACCTTGGGCGGCACGATGTCCGCGATGGCCCAGCCGGTCAGGGCCAGATAGCTGGCCCCGAAGTAGCCGATGCTCTCAGCCCAAGGCTGATTGTTGAGCCAGTTCAGGGTGTCGCGGCCATCCGGGCGCTCGTTGACGTTGGGTTCCCAATGTCCCTCGCTCCTGCCCGTGCCACGGCAGGTCTGGACCACATAGCCATAGCCCCGCCGGGTCAGTTCTGCGCCGCTGACCTCATACAGCACCTGCTGGTTGGGATAGCAGCTGCGCTGGATGAGCACCGGGAACTGTTCCAGCCCCTTGGGCTTGAAAATTTCAGTGTAGAGCTTCACGCCGTCAGACATGGGCAGCATGAGTTCTTCCCGGGTGTGTTCGTATTCCGGGCCGTCGTAGGGCACGCCGGCATATTCCTGCCGGTAGTTCTCGACAGCTTGCTGCATCATCTGTTCCATCTCACGCTGCTTTTGTTCCGCAGCAGCCTTCTTTTCTTCTTCGGTCATATCGATCTCCGCCTTTCTGGTCTCTCAAAAGCGTGTGCAGCTGACAAAGTGGCCGGGTTCGACCTCCTTCAGCGGGATGTCCTTGCCGCGGCAAACATCCGTCGCATAGGGGCAGCGGGCTGCAAAACGGCAGCCGGGAGCCGGGTCCACGGGGCTGGTCAGCTCGCCGCGCATGACCTGCGTGGAAAGCTTCTTGGCCTTCAGGCTGGGGATGGGGACCGCGTCCAGCAGACCTTTGGTGTAGGGGTGGAGCGGGTTCTTGAACAGGTCGTCGGTCTTGGCGTACTCCACGCACTGGCCCAGATACATGACCATGATCTCGTGGCTGATGTGCTTGACGACGCTCAGGTCGTGGGTGATGAACACATAAGTCAGCTTTTTCTCGTCCTGCAGGTCCATCAGCAAGTTCAGGATCTGCGCCTGAATGGACACGTCCAGTGCAGAGACCGGCTCATCGCAGATGATGAACTCCGGGTCCATGGCCAGCGCGCGGCCAATGCCGATGCGCTGACGGCGGCCGCCGTCCAGCTCGTGGCTGAAGCTCTCGGCATAGCGCTCGTCCAGACCGACGGTTTTCATGATCTCGGAAATGCGGGCGTCGTACTCGTCGCGGGTCTTGCACGCCTTATAAATTTTCAGCGGTTCGCCGATGAGTTCTTTCACGCTCTTGCGGGGGTCCAGCGAACCGGACGGGTCCTGAAAGATCATCTGCATCCGGGCGCGGATGGGCTTGATCTCCTTGGCGTTGAGCTTGGTGATGTCCGTGCCATCGTAGATGATCTGGCCGTCGGTGACATCATAGAGCCGCAGCAGCAGACGTCCCAGTGTGGATTTGCCGCAGCCGGACTCGCCCACGACGCCCAGCGTCGTGCCCTTTTTGATCTTGAAGTTGACGCCGTCCACCGCGTGGAGCTGGCTGTTCGCGCCGACCTTGAAATATTTTTTGAGGTTCTTGGCCTCGACCAAAATCTTTTCTTCCATCGTCATTTCCTCCCGGCTCAGGTGTTGGACTGCGGCGGATCGAACCGGCAGCAGCGGATGAAGTGCCCCGGCGTGACCTCACGCATCTTCTGGGCCTTTTTGCAGGCCGCCGTGGCGTACTTGCAGCGGTCCGCAAAGCGGCATCCCTCAATTTTCTGGGTGGGGTCTGCCATCATGCCCTCAATGGCTTCCAGACGCTTGGTGTTTTCGTCCAGCTTGGGGATGGCGTTGAACAGGCCCTGCGTGTAGGGGTGGCGCTGGGTCGTCTCGAAGATATCCTGCGCCGTGCCGTACTCGATGGCCTCACCGGCATACATGACCATGACCTTTTCGCAGGTCTGCGCCACAACGCCCAAGTCATGAGTAATCAAAATCATGGCCGTGTTCAGCCGCTTCTGCAGCTCGTTGATCAGGCCCAGCATCTGCGCCTGAATGGTCACGTCCAGTGCGGTGGTCGGCTCGTCGGCCAAGATCAGCTTCGGCTCACAGGCCAGAGCGATGGCAATGACGATGCGCTGCTTCATGCCGCCGGAGAACTGATGGGGATATTCGACTTTGCGCTTGGCGG
>URVW01000008.1 GCA_900551435.1 uncultured Faecalibacterium sp. | reverse complement strand
CCGATAAAGGTCTCAACGTTGGGGTGCATCAGTGTTCCTCCACTTCCCGCAGCATTTCCTCAAGGAAGGCGGGCAGATAAAAGGCTCCGACGTGGAGCCGGGTGGTGTAGTAGCGGGTGCGCAGATTCAGCGCTTTCCATGCGGCGGCGTCCAAGTCGTCGATGGGGTGGTATTTCTTGCTGGCGAAACCGAACAGCCAGTACCCGGCGGCAAAGGTCGGGATGTGGGCCTGATATACCCGGCTGATGGGGAAGGTGGACGCGATCCGCTTGTGGCTGCGCTGCATGGCGCTGGCGTCCTCGGCGTAGAAGGGGCTTCCCTGCTGGTTGACCATGATGCCGTCCTCTTTGAGGGCGTTGAAGCAGCTGCCGTAGAACTCGCGGGTGAACAGGCCCTCGGACGGGCCGAACGGGTCGGAGGAGTCCACGATGATGAGGTCGTATTCCTCTTCGCACCGGCGGATGAACTTGAGGGCGTTCTCAAAGTAGATGTGCACCCGGCGGTCATCCATGCGGCATGCATTTCCGGGCAGATAGGCGCGGCACGCTTCCACGACCTGCGGGTCCATCTCCACGAGGTCGATCCGCTCCACGCGGTCATAGCGGGTCAGCTCCCGCACCACGCCGCCGTCGCCCGCGCCGATGACCAGAATATCCTTGGCCTCTTGGTGGACGGCCATCGGCACATGGACGATCATCTCATCATAGATGAACTCGTCCCGCTCGGTCAGCATCACGTTGCCGTCCAGCGTGAGCACCCGGCCGAACTCGGGCGTCTCAAAGATGTCGATGCGCTGATAATCGCTCTGCTTGGAGTAGAGCTGTTTGTTCACCCGGATGCTGTGTTTGACATCCGGCGTGTGAAATTCCGAAAACCAAAATTCCATTCTCGTTCCCCCTTATGCCAGAACGTTCAGGTGTAAGATGTCCGGGTCTTCCGGACCGGTCATGCTGCAGCCCTTGGCCTTGGCGTACTCGATGTAGTTCAGGATCTCCTTGGTGATCCGCTCGCCGGGGGCCAGAATGGGGATTCCCGGAGGATAGCACATCACAAATTCGCTGCACACCATGCCCTCTGTCTCCTGCAGAGGCAGGCTCTTCTTGGGGGCATAGAACGCTTCCTGCGGGCTGGCAGCGACCACAGGATCGATGTATTCCTGACTGAGCAGACCGGCTCCGTCGGTGCGGAAGCGGCGCTTGATCTCGGCCAGTGCGCTGACCAGACGCTCCACTTCCTGCGGGCGGTCGCCGATGGAAAGATAGGCCAGAATGTTGCCGATGTCGCCGAACTCGATCTGGATGTCGTATTCATCGCGCAGGATGTCGTAGACTTCGATGCCGGCAAGGCCGATGTCGAGGGTGTGGACGCTGAGCTTGGTGGTGTCGAAATCGAACACCGAGTTGCCGTTGCACAGCTCCTTGCCGAAGGCGTAGTAGCCGCCTACGGCGTTGATCTCTTCGCGGGCATACTCGGCCATGTCGGCCACCTGATGGAACACCTGACGTCCGCGCTGGGCCAGATTGCGGCGGGAGATGTCCAGACTGGACATGAGCAGATAGCTGCCGGAGGTGGTCTGGGTGAGGTTGATGATCTGCCGCACATAGCCGGGGTGGACGTTCGGTCCGATGAGCAGCAGACTGGACTGGGTCAGGCTGCCGCCGCTCTTGTGCATCGAGACAGAAGCCATGTCAGCGCCCGCGGCCATGGCCGAAACGGGCAGACCGCCGCCGAAGTAGAAGTGCGTGCCGTGGGCCTCGTCGGCAAGGCAGAGCATCCCGGCGTCGTGGGCCATCTTGACGATGGCGCGCAGGTCGCTGCAGATGCCGTAATAGGTGGGGTTGTTCACCAGAACGGCCACCGCATTGGGGTGTTCCCGGATGGCCTTTTCCACCTGCTCCCGCTTCATGCCCAGCGAGATGCCAAGGCGCTTGTCTACTTCCGGGTTGACATAGACCGGCACAGCGCCGCAGAGCACCAGCGCGTTCAGAACGCTGCGGTGCACGTTGCGGGGCAGGATGATCTCATCGCCCCGCTTGCAGGCTGTCAGGACCATGCTCTGTACCGAGCTGGTCGTGCCGCCCACCATCAGAAAGGCGTGTGCGGCCCCAAAGGCGTCTGCCGCCAGCTCCTCGGCTTCCCGGATGACCGATACCGGGTGGCAGAGATTGTCCAGCGGCTTCATGCTGTTCACGTCTACGCCGACGCACTGTTGGCCCAGAAAGGCCGTCAGTTCCGGGTTGCCCCGGCCCCGCTTGTGGCCCGGAACATCGAACGGGACCACCCGCATCTGCCGGAACTGCTCCAGTGCCTCGTAGATGGGTGCGCGGCGCTGGTCCAGCCGGAACCGTGTTCGGTTCTCACTCATGTTTTTTCCTCCGTCCCTGATCCCCCGTGCAAACAAAAAAGCGCAAGACCGCACCAAACGTGCAGACTTGCGCTTTGAAACATTATTGGAACACGCCGACAAAGCCCCCAGGACCAAAACCGGGGCACAAAGGGCCGCTTCGCATGATTCAAAAGACGGGATGATGAGAGTCTATATAGCAATTCTGCTTTTACTGCTCTTTATTGACCGTTTCACAAGTCTGCACAGCGTTCCGTGCAATTTCATGGTTGTAAAGGAACCAACTTATAAAATTTGAGCTTCTAACTCAATCAATAATGGCGGCGATGCCGCCGGTCGGCAGTGGACCCGGCTGTCCGTATGGCCTTAGCCCCGCTGGGCGGTCCATGGAAGATTGCTTTGAAAAGACTCTGGATCTGGTTCGTCTCTCAAAATCGTGTGTGATTTTATCATGACGTTAAAAGGTTGTCAATACATTTTTGTAAAAATCACGAAAAAAGGAGCAGGATTCGACAGAAGGAGGACTTTTGCACACCACAAAGCAGCACGCAGGGTCCAGTTTTCCGTCAAGAAGCACTTTTCCCTGAAACGTGATGCGCCGCAGCTTGCGGGCGGCGTCGGTGACTTCGACGGTGCAGAAGGTCTGCAAAACGCTGCAGATGGCGGCGGCGTGGGAGACGACAAGGGCCGTTCCGCCGTCCGGCAGGGCGGAGAAGATCTCCTGAAGGCAGCCGGACATCCGGGTGCGGACCTCGCGGAAAGATTCGCCGTC
Source organism: uncultured Faecalibacterium sp. (assembly GCA_900551435.1). Taxonomy (GTDB): domain Bacteria; phylum Bacillota; class Clostridia; order Oscillospirales; family Ruminococcaceae; genus Faecalibacterium. The sequence goes on along the minus strand of URVW01000008.1, from coordinate 47,997 downwards.
CGGATTTTTGAAGTCCGGGTCCTCATATTGGCGCTGCCAGAACGAGAGGTCCTGCCCGGTGGTGTCGCCGGTCCGGCGCTCCGAAAGGCGGGCGTCCAGCGTGACCGGAAGCCCCAGCAGGGCGGCAGTCTGTGCGGCCCGCTGCGCGGGAGATGACCACACCGCAGACACACGGCGGAACGGCTCGGCCTGAAAGACCTGCTCGGCCAGCTGGATGCCGTCGGCAGAAAGGCACGGGTCGGAGCCGGTGCGTTCGGGGATGGAGTGACGCAGCAAAAGGAGCGTTTTCATGAAAAGAACCTCCGAGATCGGGCGGAAAAAGCGGGCAAAACTCAGTATACCAGCGCAAAAAAGCCATTGCAAGGCGGCAAAAAGAGCCGACGGACTTCAAAACGCAACCAAATTGCAAAAAATGTTACAATTTTCTCATGAAAAAGGGCGGTTTCCCATTGACAGACTTGTTATAATAGGGATGTAAGGATTTTTGAGCCAGCACTCTGCGGCTCTGATTGCTTGAATGTTCCCCTTTGCGGGCTTTGGAAAAAGAAAGAGGCAAACAGCATTATGACCAAGATCGATATTTTCTCCGGCTTTTTGGGCGCCGGTAAGACCACTCTGATCAAGAAGCTCATCAAAGAGTCCTTTGCGGGCCAGAAGGTCGTTCTGATCGAGAACGAGTTCGGTGAGATCGGCATTGACGGCGGCTTCCTGAAGGAATCCGGCATCCAGATCAACGAGCTGAACGCGGGCTGCATCTGCTGCTCTCTGGTGGGCGACTTCCGCGCCGCCCTGCAGCAGGTCGTGGATCAGTACCATCCGGACCGCATCGTGATCGAGCCGTCGGGCGTCGGCAAGCTGTCCGATGTGACCCGCGCTGTGGAAGGCGTGGCCGAGCATCTGGACGTTCAGCTGAACAGCTTCGTCACCGTGGCCGACGTGAACAAAGTCAAGATGTATATGAAGAACTTCGGCGAGTTCTACGATGACCAGATCAGCCATGCAAGCTGCATCATCCTCAGCCGCACCCAGACCGCCAGCGAGGAGAAGATCGCTGCCGCTGTGGCTATGCTGCGCGAGAAGAACCCGACCGCGACCATCGTCACCACCGCTTGGGACGCCCTGACCGGCGAGCAGATCCTGAACGCCATGTCCACCAAGGACGACTTCAAGGCAGAGCTGATCGCCATGGCTGCCAAGGCCAACGAAGAGCACGCCCACGAGGACGAGGAAGAAGAGGAAGAGCATCACCATCATCATTACGATGAGAACGGCGTGTGCAGCTGCGGCCATCATCACCACGATCACGACGACGATGATGATGACGACGAGGACGAGCACGAACATCATCATCACGATCACGATGAGGATGATGGCGACCACGATCATCATTGCTGCCACCACCATCATGATGACGACGATGATGACCATGACGAGCATGAGCATCACCACCACGACGATGATGACGATGAGGATGAACACGAGCATCATCACCATCACGATGAGGACGGCCATTGCTGCTGCGGTCATCATCACCACCATCATCATCACGACGGCCACGACGCTGACGAGGTGTTCACCAGCTGGGGCGTCGAGACGGCCAAGAAGATCGCAAAGGCAGACATCGAGCACGCTCTGACCGAGCTGGATACCGGCAAGTACGGCATGATCCTGCGCTCCAAGGGCATCGTGGACGGCGGCGCAGACGGCTGGCTGGAGTTCGACTATGTTCCCGGCGAGTGGGAAGTCCGTTCCCGCGGCGCAGATGTCGGCGGCAAGCTGGTCGTCATCGGCTCCAAGCTGGATGAAAAGGCCATCGCTGGTCTGTTCGGCTGCTGAGCCTTGACAAGAGGAGGAAGTACCGTTTATGGCAAATGAGATCCCAGTTTACCTGTTTGTGGGCTTTCTGGAAAGCGGAAAGACCAAGTTCATTCAGGAGACGTTTGAAGACCCCAATTTCGATTCCGGCGACAAGACCCTGCTGCTGGTCTGCGAAGAGGGTGAAGAGGAATACAACGAGAAGAAGTTCGCATTCCCCGGCGTGACCCTCTACAACCTCGAGGACAAGGCCGAGCTGAACCCGCAGAACCTCGCCAAGCTGGCCAAGGAAGCCGATGCCGGTCGTGTGGTCATCGAGTACAACGGCATGTGGATGCTGCAGGATCTGGCAAACAATCTGCCCGAGAACTGGATCGTCTACCAGTGCATCGCCACCGCCGACGGCACGACGGCCCTCACCTACGCCCGCGACAACTCCATGCGTGCCCTCATGCTGGACAAGATCGCCCGCAGCGAGCTGATCGTGTTCAACCGCGCCGAGGCCGTCAACAACGACGCGGCCCGTCAGGAGCTGCACAAGCTGGTGCGTCAGGCATCCCGCAAGTGCGATATCGCCTACGAGTTCGCCGACGGCAGCGTGGCCTACGACGATATCCCGGACCCCCTGCCCTTTGATCTGAACGCCCCGGTCGTGGAGATCGGCGATGACGATTTCGGCATCTGGTATATGGATTGTCAGGACGAGCCGCAGAAGTATGCGGGCAAGACCGTCAAGTTCCTCGCACAGGTCTGCCAGACCAACCGCGCGGGCAAGAACAGCTTCGTTCCCGGCCGCTTCGCCATGACCTGCTGCGTGCAGGATATCCAGTTCGTTGGATTCCCCTGCTCCTACGATGGCTACAAGGCGCTGGAACAGCGCGCTTGGGTCACCGTGACCGCAAAGGTCAATTACAAGTTCCATAACATCTATCGCGGCAAAGGCCCGGTGCTCACCGCCATCTCGGTGGAGCCGGCCGAAAAGCCGTTGAATGATGTCGTCACATTCTCTTAAAAACAAACGAATCTAAGGAGGATTCCACCATGAAAACATTGTTCCGTGTTCTGGGTGCTGCGGCGGCTGTCGCGGTCACCGGTGCTGCCATTGTCGTGCTGGATAAAGTCCTGAACGACAAGGACCCGCTCCACGTCGAAGAGGTGGAGTTCCCCGAAGAGGCAGAAAAGGACGCCGCAGAGGCCGCCAAGACCGCCGAAGCCTACGCTGAGGGCGAGGCAAAGGCAGAGCACACCCCCGCAGAGCCGGGTGCAGCTTGGCCCCCTGCCTTCGAGAAGCAGCCGCCGGAGCCGGAAGCTCCGGAAGCAGCCCCCGCTGTGGAAGCACAGCCCGCGGAAGAAGCTTCTGCTGAACCAGCTGTCCAGCCCGAGCTGAGCGAGGAGAAGCCCGTGGAAGCGGACGAGACGGTGAACCCGGTCGAGGCCGGCCCCGCTGTCGCTCCCAAGGACGAGAACGGCAAGTTCGACGTGACCAAGATCGCTGAAGCCAGCGATTTCTCCGGCTTGGAAGAGGAATCCGGCTGCAAGAGCTGAGAAGAAAAGCGTAAAACAACAGGGACGCTGCATCATACGATGCGGCGTCCCTTTCTTGTTACTCCCCGTTTGCAATTTTCTGCAAGCGCTTTTTGTCTACGACGGTCACGCCGCCCCGGTGGAGCTGAACGATACCTTCCCCCGCGAAGTACTTCAGCAGACGGCTGACCACCTCGCGGGCGGAACCCATGTAGCGGGCAATTTGGTCATGGGTCATGCGAAGCTCATTTCCGCCAGTCTTGGCCAGCTCATCGGTGAGGAAGATGGCCAGCCGCCGGTCTGCGCTCATGAATAAGATCTGCTGCATGGTCCACATGGTGTCGGAAAAGCGCTCGGCAGTCATCTGGTAGGCGTAGCAGCGGACATAGACATTCTGCTGCATCAGGCGGCGGAACATCCCCGCGCCAATGCAGTAGGCCTCGGTGTCCTCTTCGGCGTCGATGTAGAGGTCGAAGTTGACCGAATCCATAACGCAGGAAGCGGACAGAATACAAATTTCACCTTGAAACAGACGGTACAGCGTGATGTCGCGCCCGTCCTCCGAGAGCAGATAGGCCCGCAGCTGGCCGGAGCGCAGCAGCAGGATGCCGACGCAGTTTTCCACCGGGCTGTGGACCCGCTCCCCTTTTCGGTACTTGACGGGCCGGGTGTTTCGGCAGAGAAGTTCCTGCTCGTCGGGGGTCAGCTGATCCCAGAATGGGAACGCACAGGCCAGACAGTCCCGGTTGACCTTGCTTGTTTGCACCTCTGACATGATGTTATCCTTTCCGCAGGGCCTTGGCGGCTTCCGTGCCCGCCAGTGCACCCTCATAAACGGCCTTGGCGACCTGCAGAAGACCACCGGTGCAGTCCCCGGCGGCATAAAGCCCGGGCAGGGTGGTCTGCATGGTGCGGGGGTCCACGACGATGCGGTTCCCGTCCACTTCAGCGCCCAGCTTGCGGGCCAGCGCGGTGCTGCCCGCCACGCCCAGCGCGACGAATACGCCGGACAGCTCTACGATGCCGCCGCCGTTCAGCTGGACGCCGGTGACCCGCTCTTCGCCCAGAATGGCGTCGATCTTTTCCGGATGAACGGCAACTTCCGGCGGGAACTGCGCCGTCAGCGGAGAACCATTGGTGAGCAGCGTCACGCTCTTCACGACGGGCAGGAGCGCTTGGACTTCGTGCAGGGCGTATTCGCCGTTTCCGAGAACCGCGACATCTTTTCCTCGGTAGAAAAAGGCATCGCAGGTGGCGCAGTAGCTGACACCATGGCCTTCCAGCCCCACAAGTCCGGGAATCTTCGGCGCGGCGCGGGAAGCGCCGGTGGCTAAAATGACGGCGTCGGCGGGAAATTCCCCGGCCAGCGTTTCCACGGTCAGTCTGTCGGTGTAAGTCAGGCCGACGGCCTCGGTGGTGACGAAGTTCACCCCCAGTGCCTTGGCGCCCTCGATGCCGCGGCGTTCCAGCTCTGCGCCGGAAATGGGTTCGGCGAAACCGTAGTAGTTTTGAATCAGCTCGGCGCGGTCCAGCGCACCGGGGCCTTTGGTGAGAACGGTGGTCCGGACCCCGGCGCGGGCGGCATATAATGCGGCGGAAACTCCGGCGGGGCCGGAACCGACGATGACAAGATCAGGCATAGAGGACCTCCTGTGGTTTTTCTTCTAGTATACACCTTTTGGACGAAAAATCTGTGACCAAGTTCCAAAACGGCGCACTTTTCATTCTCTGCAGAATGTGTTATACTGAATCGATTTGAAATGACGCGGAGGAACGAAATAATATGACCAAACAGCGGCTTCTTTTTATCACCACCGGCGGGACCATCGCCAGCGTGCGCACGGCGCAGGGGCTGAAGCCGGTCCTGACCAGCGAAGAACTGCTGGCCCATCTGCCGGAACTGAACGACCTCTGCTGTCCCGAAACGCTGGCCCTGTGCAGCATCGACAGCACCGACCTCGGGCCGGAGCACTGGCTGATGATGGCCAAGGCCGTGCAGGAGAATTATGCGCTCTACGACGGCTTCATCATCTGCCACGGCACGGATACGCTGGCCTATTCGGCGGCGGCGCTGTCCTATCTCATCCAGAATGCAGACAAGCCCATCATCCTGACCGGCGCCCAGCAGCCTATCTCCAATGAGATCACCGACGCTAAGAAAAACCTGCGTGACAGCGTCATCTGCGCGCTGGATCAGGGCAGCCGGGGCGTGATGGTGGTCTTTGGCGGGCACGTCATCGCGGGGACCCGCGCCAAAAAGAACAAGACCATCAGTTACGATGCCTTTGCGTCGGTCAATTTCCCGGCGCTGGCGCTGGTGCAGGGCGACCGGCTGGTGCGCTATGTCCCCTCGCCGTGGCCCACCGGCCCCGTGGAGTTTGGCCGCGCCCTCAACCCCAAGGTGTTTCTGCTCAAGCTGACGCCGGGACTTGGCCCGGAACTCATCCCGGCGATCTTTCAACAATACGACTGCATCATTGTGGAAAGCTTCGGCGTCGGCGGCATTCCGCAGCGGCTCATGGATGCCTTTGCGGAAGGGCTGGGCGATTACGACAAGACCCACAAAATTCTGATCCTGACCACGCAGGTCACCTACGAGGGCAGCGATGTGGGCATCTACGAGGTGGGCAAGCGGGTCAAGAACCGCTTCCGCTTCCTCGAGGCCCACGATATGACCATCGAAGCTGTCGTCACCAAGGTCATGTGGCTTCTGGCCCAGAACTGCGAGAGCTTCGACCAGCTCCAGCAGCGGTTCTATCGGCAGATCAATTTTGATACGTTCTATCATTGAAAATCAGCGAACCTCGGTCCATAAAGACCGAGGTTCGCTGATTTAATCGAGATAGGGTTTTAGATATTGATTGAAATGCTCAACAAGGTCTTTGTCTGTCATCTGGGGCCGCCACATAAAGTAGTTTTTATCATATTGATCAAACCAGAATGCGATTTCGCGGTTACGTTTGGGGTCACGGGTAATATCCCCTTCCAGCACGACCCAAAATGGTAAGATATCCTCACTTGTAATGCCGCTTAATTCTCTGTATTTCTTCAGAAGGCCGGGAGTGAACAGCTTGCACATTCGTTCATGGGCATTCCCGCGCCCGGCACTGGGGTCTTTTCCTTCCACCCAGCCGTCTTGGCGTTTGATTTCACCAAAGAGAATTTTTCCGGTTTTCTTATTGCGGATCGAAAAATCCGGAGAAACACCCCAACCTCTTTTTTGCGCGTTTTTCATGGCGGCTTCGCTGGGATTAAAGATTTCAGAGCAGGTTTTATCTGACAATACAACGTGTTCGTACAGATGCTTTAAGTCGGTGGGATGATCATTGATCTCATAAATGGATAAATCAAGATTTGCTCGCAGGGCCGAGATCAGATTTTTCTCTGCAGAACCGGAACGTCCCCTTGGGCCGGATTCAGTCTGCCAATTCTCTCTTTTTCTTAATGCATTTCCTGCCATATGTAGTCCCCCATCATGATAGTCCTTTGAAAAGTTCTTCAAGCGATATGCCAAGACCACGGGCAATTTTGTCAATATTGTTAAGGGAGATATTTCGTTTTCCACTTTCGACAGAAGCGTAGTAGGTCCGGTCCATATCAATCGATAATGCGAATTTCTCTTGACTCAGCCCTTTTGCGTTTCGAAGTTCTTTGATGCGTTCGCCAAATTGCTTTGTAATCATGGAAACACCTCTTCTTCTAAAGTAGAGTGTATCTGGATGATGTATTTGGGACAACGGACTATAAGCAACAAATCCGTTGACTATTCATCGCGGACAAACTATAATTAAAAGTAGAAGAGAGCATCCAGAGAAACGGAGAATCATATGGGTGAAAATCAAAAAAAAGAAATAACTGCATATTCACTTTATAGTGTTCAGCGGAAAGAGCGGATAAAGGTCAACCCCCTAGAAGAGATTTATCCACGGTTGCCAAATAAAAAATATCAGGTTATTTATGCTGATCCACCGTGGGATTACGGCGGAAAGATGCAGTATGATAAGACTGTCATAAAAGGCGAAAATGAGGATTTTGGCAAAAAGATTTTCTTGAGTTCAGCGGAGTTCAAATATCCAACCGTAAAGCTCAAGGACTTAAAAAAACTCGATGTCGCTTCGATTGCAGATGAGGATTGCATTTTGTTTATGTGGACTACTGGCCCGCAGATGGCAAATTCCATTGAGCTTGGAGAAGCATGGGGATTTGAGTATAAAACAGTTGCATTTGTGTGGGATAAAATGGTTCATAATCCGGGCCGGTATACGCTCAGCCAGACGGAATTTGTGTTGGCATTTAAGAAAGGAAAATTTCCTCAGCCGCGCGGGGCAAGAAATATTCGGCAGATGGTTACGGTTCATAGGGGCGCACATAGCGTAAAGCCGGAAGAAGTGATTGATGGAATCACAAAAATGTTTCCGAAACAAGAAAAAATCGAATTGTTTGCTCGGAAAAATTATGTTGGCTGGGATAACTGGGGACTTGAGATCCCGGCAAGCCAAATTGAAATTGCGACAGGAATGACGCAGAGAAAACCAGAAAATGAGCAGATAAGGTTTGATCTATAAAAATAAGAGGTTTCCCCTGTAAAAAGGGAAACCTCTTTGGTTTGCTTGTTCAAAACACCAGCTGCACCAGCAGCACATAGCAGACCGTTCCGCCCGCGATGGAAACAAGGGTCTGATGCTTCCACTTGTGGAGCGCGACGGTCACCGCGAGGGCGATGGCTTCCGGGATGCCGTGGCTGCCCGCGAAGGGCGTGACGCTCTTGAGGCAGTAGACGATGAGCATCCCGAAGATGGCGGCGGGCAGCACCCGCCCCAGATACCGTACGACCTCCGGCGGCTGCTGGTCTTTGGAAGAGAAGATCAAAAACGGAAGAAAGCGGGTGAGCATGGTCGCGGCCGTGCAGACCGCGATGGTCAGAGCCATTTGCAGAGCGGTCATGACTGCACCTCCGTTTCACCGTGCTTGGCTTCCAGCGCTTCCAACGGCTTGCGCAGGACGATCAGCAGCACTAAAATACAGGCCATCGCGGGCAGCAGGAAGCTGCCGGACCCGAACAGCACAAGGCACACCAGCGGCACAAGGATGCCGATAAGGGCGCTGACGTGCTGTTTTTCTTTTTCCCACTGGTTGAGGAAGATGACTGTGAACATCGCGGTCATAACGAAGTCAACGCCCTCGGTGCTGAACGGAAGGACCGACCCCACCACAGCGCCCAGCCCTGCGCTGGCGACCCAGTAAAACTGGTCCAGCAGGGTGATGAAGAACATGAACCAGCCCCGGTCCACGCCCTCGGGCGGCTCGGCCGAGCAGGTGATGGAGAACGTCTCGTCGCTCATGGCGAAGATCATGTAAAAGCTGCGCAGACCGTAGCCTTTGTAGCGTTCCAGCATGGCCAGCCCATAGAACAGATGCCGCGCTTGGATCATCAGCGCCATCAGGAAGGCCGACAGCGGCGAAAAGGCCCCCAGCAGCAGCGATGCCAGCACGAATTCCAGCGAGCCGCCGTAGACGACCGTGCCCATGAGCATGGGCATCCAGACCGGCAGCCCCAGCGATTGAACATAGATGCCGTATCCCATGCCCAGCACGAGATAGCCGGCAAAGACCGGCACAGTCTGCGGCGCGGCGGCTTTCAGCGCCCGCAGGACCGTGCCGGAAGAATGCGATGTTGTGGTTTCATTCATTTTTCACTAACCCCCTAGTTTAATGGTAGTATAGCAGAAATGAAAGAGGTTTCAAGTTTTTCATAAAAAATATTTGAAACAAAAGTCACTTTCACATTTTACTGTGATAAAGCCATGCGCTTTGGAATGAAAATCGTTTTCTATCGCTTTCCCACGCCGAAAATAGTCATACACATTTGACAGGATGGAAAAATTCCTTTACTTTATCCAAAAAGCAAAGACGCCGGCACGGATACCGGCGCCTTTTTTGGCTTTTCAAGTTGTGGGAGGGAATGGTATTATGGCAACCATGAAAGACATCATCTCAAGTCCGCTTTTGCTGGCGCTGGTCATCGGAGGACTGGTCTACATTGCGGGATTCTCGCTGGTCTACCTGAAAAAGGCATACGATCACTGTCTGGAACTGGGCATCACGAAAGAAGAGCTTTCGAACGTCATCAAGTCGAGTCTCATCTTTTCCATCGTGCCCAGCCTGTCCATCGTGGTGGGCCTGTTCGTCCTGATCGCAGTGCTGGGCAGTGTGTGGGCATGGTGGCGGCTCTCGGTCATCGGCTCGCTGTCCTATGAGACGATGATCTCCAGCTCCATCGCGCAGGTCTTGGGCTATGCATCCTCGGCAGAGATGCTCCAATCGGCAACAGGCCGTCAGTTCGGTGTCGTGATGATCCTGATGAGCGTCGGCATGCTGAGCGGCTTCCTCGTCCTGCTGCCCTTTGGCAAAAAGCTCTGCAAGAGCGTGGACCGCAGCGCTGCCGAAAAGGGCGGCAGCACTTGGAAAAATGTCCTCTCCGGCGTATTTATGCTGGTGATGTTCTCGGTGTATATCCCCATCCTGCTGTTCACGGATAATGTTCAGGCGGCGGTCATGATCACGGGTCTGGTCATTGCGGTGGCTGTGGGCGTTCTGGCCAAGAAGCCGGGTCTTGCATGGCTGAACAACTTCGTGATGGCCTTTTCGATGCTGGGCGGCTTGCTGTCGTCCCTCGTCTGGGTCCGCATTTTCGGGTAAGGAGGGCATACAAATGAAACCGAACACAGAAGTCAAAATGGATTCGTTCCAGAGCTGGGCGCACCGCTGGGGCCGTGTGGGAACGCTGATCGCTCTGATCTACATGGCCGCTCTGCCCTTCATCGTGCTGGGCGCTTATGACAGCATCCCAAGCCTTTCGGAGGTGTTCAACGTCAGCACCTTCAGCATCCTGCTGATCTATATCCCGGTGGGCTTTTCGGAGGCGCTGAGCTATACCCCGATTCTGGGCTGCTCGGCCTATCTGGCCTTCATCACCGGCAACATCATGAACCTCAAGCTCCCGGTGGCGGCCAATGCCATGAACCTGACGAAAAAGCAGCCCAACACTCCGGAGGGTGAAGCCGTGGCTTCGGTGGCCGTGGCGGTGTCGTCCATCATGACGGTCATCATCCTGACGCTGGCGGCGGTCTGCGCTTCCTTTATCAGCCCGGTGTTCGAACTGCCCGCCGTCAAAACGGCTTCTGGCTACCTGCTGCCCGCGCTGTTCGGCTCGATGGCGCTGGGCCTGTTCGCCAGTTCGTCCAGCGGCGATAAGGTCGTCAAGGGCGGCCTGAAGGGCGTTCTGCCGGTGCTGATCATTATGACGGTCCTCTCGCTGGCCGCGCGTCTGGCGGGTTACGGAGCAGTTCTGGGCGGTCTGGTCGGCATCTTTATCATCGTGATGCTGCCCATCGGCATCCTGACGTCCTATATCCTGTGGAAGAAGGGGAAAATTCAGGTCGTCGATAAGACCGAAGCATAAGACATTCTCTCCCCTCAAGCCCATCGCATGGAAACTCCCTTTCCGTGCGGTGGGCTTTTGGCGTAAAAACAAGCTCTTGCCGTTCGCGGGGTGTTCTTTCATGGTGGAATATGGTATACTTGGCTCAACAAATCGTAATTTGACAAAGGAGTGTGATTATATGGGTAAAGCGATTTTGGCAGCAATCGTTACATTGATTGTTGGTTATTTAGGTATGGTCGTAGGACTTGAACTTTTAGGTAATTGGGTTGAGTTTGGATTGCTCATTGCTATTGCAGTAATGGGTGCTTTTATCATCTACTTCAATGACAAGAAGTAAGACAAGTTCCAGTTTGCTGTGCACATCCCTCACAGGGTTTGGGGCAGCTTTTTGCTCTTACAAAGAACAAAAAACCAGAACGGTATCGCCGATTCAGCTGTACAGTTCTGGTTTTCTTGTTATACCGTTTTAGGAAGCCCCACCTTTCGGCAGGGGCTTGCTGCATTCTGGTTTACTGCTCGTTCTTCTTTGCGAGGTCTTTGGTGTAGAGAGCGCGGGTCGCATTCAGGACAGCGAGGACCATGACACCGACATCGGCGAAGATGGCGGTCCACATGGAGGCAAGGCCCAGCGCGCCCAAGATCAGGCACGCGAACTTGATGGCCAGCGCGAACACGATGTTCTGATAGACGATGCGGATGGTGCGGCGGGCGATGCTCATGGCCAGTGCAATTTTGGCTGGGTCGTCGTCCATCAGGACGATGTCGGCGGCTTCGATGGCGGCATCAGAACCCAGAGCGCCCATCGCGATGCCGATATCGGCACGGGACAGGACCGGCGCGTCGTTGATGCCGTCGCCCACAAAGGCGAGGTTCTCTTTCGGCTGCTTGGAAGCGATGAGCTTTTCGATCTGGTCTACCTTGTCGCCCGGGAGCAGACCGGCGTGGTATTCATCCAGACCCAGCTGGCTGGCGACAGCCTTTGCCACCGGCTCGGCGTCGCCGGTCAGCATGACCGTCTTGCGGACGCCAGCGGCCTTCAGGCCCTTGATGGCCTGTGCGCTGTGGGGCTTCACGACGTCGGAGATCAGCAGATAACCGGCATACTTGCCCTCAATGGCGACATGCACGATCGTGCCGGGTTCGGTGACTTCAGGGACAGAAAGGTTGAGCTTTGCCATCAGGCGGGCATTGCCGGCGGCGACGGTCTTGCCGTCCACCTTGGCCGTGATGCCGTGGCCGCCCAGCTCCTCCACGTCGGTGACGCGGTTGGAGTCGATCTCTTTGCCGTAGGCGTTCTTGATGCTCAGGGAGATGGGGTGCTTGGACCAGCTCTCGGCCAGCGCGGCGGATTCCACCAGTTCGCTTTCGGTCACGCCGTTTTCGGGGTGGATGCCCACCACCTTGAACGTGCCCTGCGTCAGCGTGCCGGTCTTGTCAAAGACAACGATGCCGGTATGGGCCAGCTCTTCCAGATAGGTCGAGCCTTTGACGAGGATGCCGCATGCGCTTGCACCGCCGATGCCGCCGAAGAAGCTCAGGGGGATGCTGATGACCAGTGCGCAGGGGCAGGAGATGACGAGGAAGGTTAGAGCGCGGTAGATCCAGTCGCCAAAGCGGGCGGGCTGGCCCATCAGCAGGAGCACGATGGGCGGGATGAACGCCAGCGCCAGTGCGCCATAGCAGACGGCGGGGGTGTACACGCGGGCAAAGCGGGTGATGAAGTTTTCGGCGCGGGCCTTCTTCATGCTGGAATTTTCCACGAGGTCGAGAATTTTCGAGACGGTGGATTCGCCGAACTCCTTGGTGGTGCGGACTTTCAGCAGACCGGTCATGTTGACACAGCCGCTGATGACCTCATCGCCGCTCTGGACGTCGCGGGGCAGACTCTCGCCGGTCAGGGCGGCGGTATTCAGGGCCGAAGTGCCCTCTACGATCACGCCGTCGATGGGCACGCGCTCACCCGGCTGGACCACGATGATGGTCCCGATCTCAACATCGTCCGGGTCCACCTGCTCCAGCTTGCCGTCCTCGTCCTCGATGTTGGCATAGTCGGGGCGGATGTCCATCAGGCTGGAAATGCTCTGGCGGCTCTTGCCGACGGCCACGCTCTGGAACAGCTCGCCGATCTGGTAGAAGATGATAACGGCGCAGCCCTCTACATAATCGCCCAGCGCAAAGGCGCCGACGGTGGCAACGGCCATCAGGAAGCATTCATCGAACGGCTGGCGGTTCTTGATGCCCTTGAGCGCCTTGCGCAAGACATCCCAGCCGACCACAAGGTACGGAATGAGGTAAAGCACCATCTCCACCGGCGTGGGGAAAGTGGGCAGGAGCTTCAGGATCACGATGAGGATGACCGCCGCGATGATCTGATACAGCACCTTTTTCTGCTTTTTGGTCATAGGGGATTCTCCTTTTGTCTTTCTTGGGTGGGGAAGCTTTCAACAGGTTTTCCGCAGCGGGGGAACTTTTCCACGCTTTCCCCCGGGTTTTCCACGAAGTTTTTCCAAAGAAATCTTGCTTTTTCGCGTCTGTTTTTGGACTTTTTCGCAAAGCCTGTTGAAAACTCGGTGGAAACTGTGGAAAACCTCTCGATTTTTCCACAGCGGAAGCGGAAGGGACCGCCGCAAAACGTGCTCGGCCTCTCCGTCACAGCGGAAGCGGGAGGTTCGTTTTGCAACAGCCCCTTCGAACGAGAAAAATGCTCAGATGTCAAAGATCTCGCAGTCGTCCTCGACCTTCTTGCAGGCGGTCAGGACGTTCTGCATCGTCTCGTGGGGGTCTGCGCCATCGGCAAACTCGACCTTCATCTTCTGGGTCATGAAGCTGACCGTTGCCTTCTCGACACCGGCGACGGTGTTGGCGGCATCTTCCATCTTCTGAGCGCAGTTTGCGCAGTCCACTTCGATCTTGTAGCTCTTCTTCATAAGTAGTACCAACCTTTCTGTTATTCCTCGATATGATCCATCCCCATGGAGAGGATGCTGCGCACATGGTCATCATCCAGTGCGTAGTAAACGGTCTTTCCGTCCCGGCGGAACCGCACGAGCTTGGTGTCTTTCAGCACCCGGAGCTGGTGGCTCACCGCAGACTGGCTCAGCTGCACCGCATTCGCGATGTCCTGCACGCACAGTTCGTTGTCGTGGAGCGCATACAGGATCTTGATGCGGGTGGAGTCACCAAACACCCGGAACAGATCGGCCAGCTCGTACAGGACTTCGTCGTCCGGCAGCTCGATCGGCCCCGGCTGAGGATTCGGCTTCGGCTCTTTTGCATCCGGCATCTGGACATCTCCCTTCGCTGTGTTATCATATGAACGTCTGCTCATGTGTTCATAGTATCACGGGGATGGGGTTCTGTCAAGGGCTTTTGCAAAGATTTTTGGAACAAAATCAAAAAGAATGAAAATTGCCTGAATACGCAAAAAACTGGCAAATTCAATCTGCAAAAAGGGTGCGTTTTGGGAAAGAAAAGCGCCGCACCTCACAAAGGAGATGCGGCGCTATGTAGGACTTATTCTTCGTCCAGATAGACCCAGTTGATCTTATAACTGCTTTCGTCTTTTCCGGACACACTCATGATATTTTTGACATAATCTTCCATGAGTTGCTGTACGCGCTGTTGAGCCAATGTAAGAAGTTCCTCATAATTGGAAGCTTCTTCTTGCAGTTCATCTTGAGCTTGCACCAAGGCAGCTTTGCTGTCGTCGGAAGTGACCTTAAACGAGTCTTTTGCAACGATGTAGGAATTTTCATCCAAAGACGTCGAGTCTACCTTGCAGTATAGCATGTGAGCTTTTGGGATGGTGATAGTGATTTCGGCATCGGATATCTCCATTGTTACTTTAGAAGCATCTACTCCGTATGTTGCGACGCCAGTATATTCGACCCAGAAGTGGGTATCGTTGCTCTTCAGAAACAGCCTGTTCGGATTAGACTTTCGATACTTTACAACGTTATGGAAATACCCTTCTAGGACGGAAAGCTGACAGATGGACTTGAGACGGCCTTCCTCTGGCTCAATGATCTCAGTGGGTTCGGTTGTTTTGGATGTACAGCCAACGCAGAGAAGAAGCAAAAGCGCAGATAACAGGAGTACACTATATTTTTTGAACTTCATCGTCTTATGTCCCCCTTATTCAATCACAAACGTATAATCTTTGTATGTCTGTTCTATGATCGGTTCAGCCAGTGCGCGCACAACGTTTTCGGTATTCAAACGTGCAACTTCCAGCAGAGCGCTTTCGCTGGTGCACTCCTGTTGAATGTCTGCTTCACAGGCGGTCAAAGCTGTTGTGGTTACAGAAATGTCATCAGCTTTTTTGTTCATAAACATGAAGTCAAGGGAGTTGGGGTCAACAACAGTATCGTTGATTTGAACCTCCGGAAGAATTGCGGTAATCTTTTTGTTCTCCTTATCTTCCTTGAACTGAATTTTGGAAAAATCGATTCCTGCATAAACAGATGCGCTGTAATAGATATAGTAATCGATATCCGATGATTTTTTGGGATTTGGAACTTCTACGATTCCGTTGTACTTAAATACAGAAGTTGATAAATCGCTGGTTTTTACGATTTTTTCCAGTGTAATGGTAATATCAACTTGTGCTTCAGGCGTCTTTTGGGTGGATTGGCTATAAAAAAGTCCTGCGATAACGACTGCAATAATAAGAATTGCAGCAACGAGAATTTTCTTTCCGCCAAGCTTCGATTTTGTTGATTCGTCCATTATGTGCTCCTCCATGTTTTTATTCCAGAATTTCGCCTTTCGCGCGTTCTACAATAGGACCTGAAAATTTCGCGAATCCGCAAGGCTGATTCTTATA
Organism: uncultured Faecalibacterium sp.; assembly: GCA_900551435.1. GTDB lineage: Bacteria > Bacillota > Clostridia > Oscillospirales > Ruminococcaceae > Faecalibacterium. The sequence goes on along the minus strand of URVW01000008.1, from coordinate 32,389 downwards.
ATATCCGGGATGCAAAGGATTTGTCAATGTTTTTTCGGATTTTCGATGTTTTTTTGGATCCCCCACGGCAGATACATCAAAACCAGCGCCGCCGCGATGGCGGGCAGGAAGCCGAGGATATAATATTGTTCTCCAAGCAGGTTGGTGAACGCCGTCGTGATGACATTGCCGTAGGGGTTGTTCAGAAAATAGAAGTTCGTGCACAGGGGCTTGTTGAGAAAATAGATGGGCAGGGCCGAGCCGAACAGGAACGCCAGCACCTGCGGGACTCGGCGGACGCTGGGGCGGTAGCCGCCCACGACCAGCAGAATGGGATACAGCACCAAAAGTGCGTGGATGGAGACGGAGTGCAGATTGATGAGGGTCCACCACGAGGGAACATCCCGCCAGCTGGGACAGAGCAGCGCCAGCGCGGCCCCCGGGATGCAGAGCGCGTACAGCTCTTCTTTGCACCAGTTCTGGTCAAAGAGCGTGTTGTACAGGCAGACGAACACGTTGATGCTGCACAGGTGCAGGGGCAGATAGCTCCAATTCCATTGGCCGGTCAGCGCCATGCCCAGCAGGAGCGCGGCTTCGTCCAGCAAAAGCAGGACCGTGACGCCCACAAGGATGCGCCGCCGCTGCTTTGCCCCGCTGTGCCGATACCAGAGCGCCATTCCCAAAATAAACAGCGCCGAAAGGGCCAGCTCGATGAGATGGACTGTCCCGTACAAAGGATAGCACTCATAGCCCTCGCCGTATTCCAGCGCCGTGATGTCGTAGGATTTCCAGAAGTCGTTCATAGACTCACCGCCTTTTCGGCCCTATGATAGCGCGTTTTGAGCCGAAACGGAAGAGGAAATTTGAGAAAATCGCCGAAAACAGGTGCACAGGCGCGGGAAATGTGGTATCCTATCAACGTACTATAGAATCTTTGCCGGTGAGGCAATTTGAGAAAGGAAGTTTTATCATGTTGACTGTTGGGATCCACGGCGAGCAGAGCCAGCTCGTGACGAACGAAAATACCGCCAAGACTATGGGCAGCGGCACGCTGGACGTGTTTGCGACGCCCGCGCTGGTGGCGCTGGCCGAAAAGACCTGCTGGATGAGCGTTGCACCCGAGCTGGACGAGGGCTGCGGCTCGGTGGGCACGAAGCTGGAGCTGGAGCACACCGCTCCCACCCCTGTGGGGATGACCGTAACCTGCGAAAGCGAACTGACCGCTGTGGAAGGCCGGAAGCTGGTGTTCAAAGTCTCTCTGCACGACGAAAAAGGCCCGGTGGGCGGCGGCGTGCACGAGCGCTTCATCGTCAATGACGCAAAGTTTGCGGCCAAGGCGGAGAGCAAAAAGAACTAAGAGCGTTCTTGCGGGCGGAGAGCTGAGGGCGCTTCGCCTTCTGGAACAGCTGTTGCAGAGCGAGGAGAAACGGGCGGCTCCGGAAGCCTGAGCGGCGGAGCATCCGATTTCATCACCTGTTCTTCTGCGCGCTGCTGAGCCTCGTGCAGCAGCCGCGCGGCCTGTTCGCTGGCGCGGAACAGTTCAAAGTACAGCGCTTTATAGTCCGGCGCGGCAGACACCCCCTTCCCTTTTTATAACGCTAGTCTGCCCCGCGCCGGGGCAAAAAATCAGAAGAGGAACCATTCTTATGAAAAAAGTCAATCTCTCGTGGGCGGCCGCCTTGCTGGTGTTCGCGCTGCTGCTGTGGTGCACGGCGGCGACTCCCGGCAAGATCGAAGACCCTTCCACCTATACCTGTGCCGTGTTCAGCACGGCGCTGTCCCTGCTGCCGCCGGTGGTCGCCATCGTGCTGGCACTGAACACCAAAGAAGTCTACACCTCGCTGCTGGTGGGCATCGCCACGGGTGCTCTGCTCTATGCCAACGGCAATCTGGAACTGGCCCTGAACACCCTGTTCTTCAACGAAGAGGGCGGCATGGTCTACAAGCTGGCCGATGACAGCAATGTGGGCATCCTGGTCTTTCTGGTGATGCTGGGCATTCTGGTGGCTCTGATGAACAAGGCGGGCGGAAGCGCCGCCTTTGGCCGCTGGGCGTCCACCCACATCCATACCCGCGCCGGGGCGCAGTTCGCGACCCTGATCTTGGGTGTGCTCATCTTCGTGGACGATTACTTCAACTGCCTGACCGTCGGTTCGGTCATGCGCCCCGTTACCGACCGCCAGAAGATTTCCCGGGCAAAGCTGGCCTATCTGATCGACGCCACCGCTGCGCCGGTCTGCATCATCGCGCCGGTGTCCAGCTGGGCCGCCGCCGTGACCTCTTCGGTCCCGGAAGGCTCCGGCATCAACGGCTTTACGATGTTCCTGCGGACCATTCCTTATAATTACTACGCCCTGCTGACGCTGGTGATGATCCTGTTCCTCATCTTTACCGGGACTGATTACGGCCCGATGAAGCTCAACGAGGAGAACGCCATGAACGGCGACCTCTTCACGACCGCAGACCGCCCCTACGGCGACGATGTGGACGACGGGACCGACACGAGCGGCCATGTGGTGGACCTGATCCTGCCGGTCCTGGTCCTGATCGCGGCCTGTATCTTCGGCCTGATCTACACCGGCGGATTCTTCGAGGGCGTGGACTTCATCACGGCCTTCTCCAACTGCAATGCATCGGCGGGTCTGGTGATGGGCAGCAGCATCGCGCTGCTGTTCACCTTCGTGTTCTACCGGGTGCGCGGCGTGATGACCTTTCAGGATTTCGCGGCCTGCATCCCCGAGGGCTTCAAGGCGATGGTCAGCCCCATGCTCATCCTGACGCTGGCGTGGACCCTGTCCGGCATGACCAACCTGCTGGGTGCAAAGTATTATGTCGCCAACCTGCTGAATGGCTCGGCGGCTGCGCTGCAGTATCTCCTGCCCGCCATCATCTTCCTCGTGGCGGTGTTCCTCGCTTTTGCGACCGGCACTTCGTGGGGAACCTTCTCCATCCTCATCCCCATCGTCTGCCATGCCTTCCCGCAGGGCGAGATGCTGGTCATCTCGATCGCAGCGTGCCTGTCCGGCGCGGTCTGCGGCGACCATTGCTCCCCCATCTCGGATACCTCCATCATGGCGTCGGCGGGTGCGCATTGCAGCCACGTCAACCACGTTTCCACCCAGCTGCCCTATGCCATCACGGCGGCTGCGGTGTCGGCGGTCTGCTACGTCGTGACCGGCCTGGCCCAGCTGTTCCTTGGGGCGCATGCCAGCCTGCTCACCTCGCTGATCCTGCTGGCTGTTGCCATCGTTCTGGAACTCGTGGTGCTGAGCGTCATCCGGGTCCGCTTTGCGGGCAGCAAGAAGAGCGCCTGAGAAAAAATCGAGACGCCGGGTGCATTTTTCTCTTTCTGTTCGGCGCAAAACATGGTATACTAAAAAAAATTGAGCTATCGGAAGGAGCCGGACCATGCTGGAAAAAGCATTCAACGACGTCTATACAAAATTCAAGCTGCACTTCTATCAGAACGTGTTTCAGCGCTTTGCGACCCGGGAAGCGACCCTGACCACCGTGGAGTCCTTCTGTATGGAGGGCATCATGGCGATGGGGGAGCCGACCATCGCGGAGTTTTCGCGGATGATGCAGATCTCGACGCCCAATGCGGCGTATAAGATCGGCAGTCTGGTGCGGAAGGGCTATGTGGAGAAGATCCAGTCCACCACCGACCGCCGCGAGTATCATCTGCGGCCCACCAAGAAATACTTCGATTACTACAACATCAGCTATTCCTACCTGCACACCGTGGTCGAGCGGGTGCGGGAGCGCTTCCCCAAAGAGGACGTGGAAAAGCTGGAGCAGATGCTGACGGTCATCAGCGATGAACTGATGCCGGAGCTGGATATGAAGGGTAAATCCGACGTGGAAGAATAACGAAAAAGGGGCTGTTGCACATGCGACAGCCCCTTTTCTTGTAATTTATTCTTTTGCTTTTCGCATCGCCAGTTCGGCGTCGTGGATGGCGGCAGCAAGGCCGCTGGGGTGGTCAGCCGTCTGGACGCCGATGGCGGTATGATAGTGCATCGAACCAAGCGTGTCCAGATACAGACAGGTGATGCAGCGGTAGTTCGAATGCGACAGACTGTGCAGGTCCTTTTCGTATTGACTGCGGTTGTAGACGCCGGTGAGGGTGTCGTGGCTGTAGGTGAAATTCAGCTCCTGCGCGAGCTGGTCCGCCTGTTCATCCTCAAAACGTTTCGATGCCCGATCCCATCGCAGGGCAGTCAAAACCATTCCAAAATAAGTATAGTACAAAATGCAAAGTTTTCAAATTCTTTCACATCTTTCCCGCGAAGTTTCCATGATTGCGGCGTACACTGAGCGCACTTAAATCACGTTGCACACGATGGAGGTTCAAGATAAAATGAAAAAGTCGGGTTTGAAGGAATATAAGATCACGCGCAGGTCGTTTCTGCTGGCGATGGGGGCGCTGGCCCTTTCGGGCGGGCTGTCCGCCTGTGGGAGCACCGCAGAGAGCAAGCCGAATGGAATTTCGGCGGGCAGTTTGTCCTACACGCTGGACGAGGTCGTGACGGTGGAATTTTCGGACAGCGGCGTGACCGTCAGCCCGGAGGATGCCGCCGGATGGGAAGCGGACGGCACGGCCCTGACCCTGAACAGCGCGGGCGTGTATCTGATGTCCGGCAGCTGCGCAGACGGCTCGGTGAAGGTGGAAAAAGAGACGGAAGATGTGGTCGTGCTTTTGAACGGGCTGACGCTGACCAGCGCCGACACGGCTCCCATCGTCTGCGGAAAATCCACCGGCGTGACGCTGGCCGTGGTGGACGGGACCGAAAACACTCTGACCGACAGCGAAGCCAACAACACCGACAATGTGCCTGACAACGAGAACGCCGAAAAGGCCGTCGTCAAGTGCAAGGACGGTTCGCAGGTCGTGCTCTGCGGCGGCGGGACCTTACATGTGAACGCGCTGGGCAAGAACGGCATCAAATCCGGCACGGCGCTGGACGACCGGGACGCCTCGCTGACCATCCGGGAGCTGACGCTGAACATCGAAGCGCTGGTCAATGATGCCATCAATGCCGAACAGCTTTTGAATGTGGAGAGCGGCACGCTGAACATCTCCGCCGGGGACGATGCCGTTCACTGTGATATGACGCTGAACATCGGCGCAGAGGGAACGGAAGGCCCTGTTATCACGGTGGCTACCTGCTGCGAGGGCTTAGAAGGTGCGATTCTGAATGTGTTCTCGGGGAACATCGACATCACCGCCACCGACGACTGCCTGAATGCGGCGAACTCGGACCTTGGCGACTATGCCTTTGAGATGAACATTTCCGGCGGCAGCATCAGAGCCTGCTCCACCGAGGGCGACGGCTTTGATTCCAACGGCACGCTGACCATTACGGGCGGCGACATCGCGGTGTGGACGGCCAACACCGCCGACAACCAGCCGCTGGACGCGGACGGACTCATTACGATTTCCGGCGGCACGGTTCTGGCCGCGGGCGGCAGCGCGGGCATGGGCTGTTCGTTACAGGCGGACCAGCCCTGCGTCACCTTTGGCGGCGGACGGGATCAGAGCATCTCGCTGGAAGCGGGCCGTGATTTCTCCATCACGGATGCCGACGGCAAGAGTGTGCTGGATGCCACGGCGGTCTGCGATGCGGCGTTCGTGCTCTTCTCGAGCGCGGACCTGACCGCCGACAGCAGCTATTCCCTGTCCTCGCAGGTGTCGGCAACGGCACAGACCGGCGAATCGCAGCCCCAGTTCGGCGGCGGGAACGGCGGCCCCGGCGGCGGTCAGATGCCGCAGGACGGCCAGACTTCTCCTGAGGGGATGACGCCGCCGGATGGGCAGATGCCTTCGGGCGGTCAGCCCCCGCAGAACGCAGACGGGACCCCGCCGGAACTGCCCGCTGCCAGCAACAGCTGAAGAAAACCGGAACGGTAATTGCATTCTGTGCGCCGGAATGATACAATAAGAGCCAGCAAACCACTGCCGCCGGACGTTTTTCCGGCAGATGCGTGTAAGAAAGAAGGCTTTTCAAATGAGCATGAATACCGTTCCCGAGCGTCTGGCCGCTCTGCGCGCCGCCATGGACGCCAACGGCGTGGACCTTTACCTGATCCCGGTGGGCGACCCGCATTCCAGCGAGTATCTGCCGGACCACTACACTTCCCTGACCTATTTCTCCGGCTTCCACGGCGAAAACTCTAACTTCGTGGTCACGAAGGACAAGAGCGCCCTGTGGGCCGATGGCCGTTACTTCGTACAGGCCGAAAAGGAGATCGCCGGGACCGAGATCGAACTGGAAAAGATGGGCGAACCGGGCGTTCCCACGGTGGAGCAGTACTGCGCCGATGCCCTGCCCGAGGGCGGCGTGCTGGGCCTGTGCGGCCTGACCGCTTCCTGCGGTCTGGTGCGCAGCCTGAAAAAGGCACTGGACGCCAAGAAAGGCTTCATCAAGACCCTGAATCTGGAAGATGAGCTGTGGACCGAGGGCCGTCCGGCCCTGCCCGAGACGCCGGCGTGGGTCCTGAGCAAGGAATATGCGGGCTTCTCTCCCGCCGAAAAGCTGGGCCAGCTCCGCGCAAAGCTCAAGGAACTGGGCTGCACCGCACAGCTGGTGGGCAAGCTGGACAATCTGGCATGGCTGCTGAACCTGCGTGCGATGGACATCAAGTGCACCCCCTACGCCATGGCGTACTGCTATGTCACGCCGGGCCGCGCGGTGCTCTTCATCAACACCAAGCGTCTGGGCGCAGAAGCCGCCGCAGAGCTGAAGGAGAACGGCGTCGAGATCGCGGAATATGACGATGTGCTGAAGTTCCTTGCCGCTGAACAGGAGCCGCAGACCGTTCTGGCTGACCCTGCATCGGTGAATTATGCCGTGTACGAGACGCTGAACGAGAACGCCGCCCTGACCGTCAAGGACGAGGCCGACCCTCTGCTGCCCATGAAGGGCGTCAAGAACGACGTCGAGCTGGCCCATGACCGCGAAGCCCATCTGCGGGATGCTGTGGCGATGGTCCGCTTCCAGAAGGAACTGGAAGAGCGTCTGGCTGCCGGCGAAGAGCTGACCGAGCTGACCGTGGACGAGATCCTGCACAAGTACCGCTCGGCACAGGATAAGTTCATCGTGGAGAGCTTCGGCACGATCGCAGCTTACGGCGCAAATGCCGCCATGATGCACTATCATGCCACCGAGGCCGACCACGCCAAGCTGGAAAAGAAGGGCTTCCTGCTGGTGGACTGCGGCGGCACTTATATGGACGGCACGACCGACATCACCCGCACCTATCCGCTGGGTGAGCTGACCGAGGACGAGAAGCTGTTCTACACTTGGACGCTCCAGTGCCATATCGACATTGCAAAGGCGGTCTGGCTGAACTACTGCGACGGCCATATGCTGGATACCATCGCCCGCGAGCCGCTGTGGCAGCACCTCATCAACTACCGCTGCGGCACGGGCCACAGCGTCAGCTTCGTGGGCAACGTCCACGAAGGCCCCCATGCCCTGAACGGCCGCAACACCACCGTGTTCAAACCCGGCATGATCGTCACCGACGAACCGGGTGTCTACGAGGGCGGCCAGGTCGGCATCCGCATCGAGAACGAGCTGGAGTGTTACCACAAGGCCGATAACCAGTACGGCACGTTCCTTGCGTTCCGTCCCATCACCTTCGTGCCCATCGCAACGTCGCCGGTCGTGCCGGGCGTCCTGAACAAGGACGAGATCGCATGGCTGAACGCTTACCATCGCGAAGTGTTCGAAAAGCTGGCTCCCCGCCTGACCGAGGAAGAGCGCGACTGGCTGGCCAAGAAGTGCGCAGCCATCGGCGCATAAGGTTTTTCTGAAACAATAAAAACGGGGTTGTTGTGCAACAACCCCGTTTATGTTACTTGTCGCTGTCGTCCAGCGTCTTGAGTGCAAAGGCGTCGGACTGGTGCTCTTTCCAGTAGGCTTTTGCCTCGTCGATGGCCTTTTTGAACGGGCCGGAAGGATAGGTGCTCTCGGCGATGTCCACAAGGAATTTGTACAGCTGCGGGCGCACCTCTTCGTACATCCCGAGCCGGGTGTAGAGGTCCTTATAGTAGCGGAACACTTGCAGTTTGTTCTGCACCACGGTGGCGGCGTTGACCTGCGTGTGGCAGATGCTCTGGGGGTTCTGGACGTAGGAATAGCCCGCCTGTGCGATGGATACGAACCGCTCGGCATACTGGATATACCGCAGGTTGAACACGAGGTCCTCGGCCCAGCGCATCTCGCTGACGAACTGGATGTCGTTCCCGGTCAGGATGTCCCGGCGGTAGAGCTTGTTCCACAGCACGCTGTAGAAATACGACGCGGGCTTGTCCATCAGGCGGAGGGCAAAGGTGTCCTTGTCGTAGACCCCGGCGGGCAGGAACCCGTATTCCCGCACCTCGGGCGGACGGGCAACGCTCATGACGCCCAGCTCGTCCTGAATCTTTCCGAGGACCTGTTCCGGCTTGGATGCGCCCGCCGGGATGACCATTTTGTAGGGCGCGATGACGAGGTCGGCTTCGTTCTCCTCGGCGGCGGTGACCAGATGTTCGGTGAAGTCCGGGTCCAGATAGTCGTCGCTGTCCACGAACTGCACATACTTGCCGCTGGCAAGCTTCAGGCCGAGGTTGCGGGTGTCCGAAACGCCGGAGTTCTCCTTGTCCACCAGCAGGATGCGGGAATCTTTGGCGCGGAACTCCTCGCAGACGGGCAGACTTTGATCCTTGGAGCCATCGTTCAGAATGATGATCTCAAGGTTTCGGTAGGTCTGGGCGCAGATGCTTCCCACACAGCGGGCCAGATGGTTCTGGGCGTTGTAAACGGGTAGAATGATGCTGACAAGAGGCTGATTCATAACGGCGTCTCCTTTTCTTGTTCTTGGTGTAATGATACTCTCCCGCCGCGCAAAAAGCAAGCATGGGACCGGCGGGCAAAGGAGGAATGGGACAACATGATCTTTCATATTGCGGTATGCAGCCCGGATGCGATCCTGCGGGGCCGGGTGCAGCGGCATTGTCTGGAATATTATGCCCGCAGAGCGGACGCCTGTATCGTGGAGCAGTTTTCCAGTGCGGCGGACCTGCTGCGGCAGGAGACCGAAGGGAACCGCTTTGAGCTGTATCTTATCGAGCTGCCCACGGCCAACCCGACGGCCGGCCTTCAGGCGGCAGCTCAGCTGCGGAGCCGGGGCATCCGCGCCCCGCTGGCCTTTCTGGCCCACACCCCTGCCTACGCCTATGAGGCGTTCCGGGTGGATGCGATGCAGTATTTGCAGATCCCCTTCCGGTCCGAACAGCTGACGGCCCTGCTGGACCGCGCCACCGAGCCGGAATATGGGCCGGTCATCCTGGTCACGACGGCGTCCGGACTGCGGGCGCTCCCCTTTGCGGACATCGAGTATCTGGAATGCACCCACCATGTGGTCCATTTCCACCTCGCCAGCGGCGAGGATGTGGCATCGCTGTCCCTGCGCGTGCCATTCTCGGAGGTGGCGAAGCCCCTGTTGAAGGATGAACGCTTTCTGCAGCCCCACCGTTCCTATGTGGTCAATCTGGCGGCGGCATCTCAGCTGTCCGTGGGTGAATTGTGGATGCGGAGCGGCGCGCGCGTGCCCATCCCGCGCGGCCGGGAAGCCGCAGTCCGCGCGGCGTTCCGGAAGTTTTTGGAGCGGTAAAGAGGAAGCCCGGAGCCTTTTTCGTCCGAAAAGGCTCCGGGCTTTTGTGCGTTTTGAACGGTGTGGGTCAGACTTTCCCCCACTCCAGCTCGGTCCAATCCTTGAGGAACTGGTCGCTGATGCGGCGCAGTTCAGGTTCATCGGCGGCGCTGGCGGCGTCTTGGATGCCGACGACATAGAAACCGGCATCGTGGGCCGTGCGGGCCGCATAGAGCGAATCCTCGCAGACAGCACAGCGGCTCGGGTCGCTGCCGCCCAGATGTTCCAGCGTCTCGAAAAAGACGGCAGGATGGCTCTTGTGCAGAACGCCCTGCGCTTCGACGTAAAATTCAAAGTAATCGTCAAGGCCCAGCCGGGTCAGGACGGTCTTGCACTGGTCGCTCCAAGTGTTTGAGCAGATGCACATGCGTGCGCCCTCGGCCTTGAGACGGGCTAGCATCTCGCGGACGCCGGGTTTCAGCTCGACCGTTTCATACAGTTCCGCGATGACCGAGCGCATCACGCCGTAATATTCTTCCGGCTTGAGCGGAAGCCCGTATTCCCGGATGAGGTAGAGCGCCCCATCCTGCATCCCCATGCTCAGCAGCGTGGTGCGCAGGTCGGCTTTCGGGGTGCGGCCGTACCGGCGCAGCAGGGCCAGCGGGGCGTTTTCCCACACGGCGGTCATGCTGTCGGTCAGTGTGCCGTCCATATCAAAGATCCATTGCTTACAGTTCATGTTGCGATCCTCACAGTCATAATTTACTAAATTATACCACGCTTTTTGTTCCAAAAACAGGGAGAAATTTTCCCGGAAATATGGTATAATTTTGTAAATCGATTCCGACCAAAAGGAGGCGTTTTGGATGGCGCAGAACGATACCCCCAAAAAGGCACTGGTGCTGGCCGGCGGCGGGGCACGCGGAAGCTATCAGGTGGGCGTCTGGCGGGCGCTGACCGAGCTGGGCTGGCGGCCTCAGATCATCACCGGGACCAGCGTAGGAAGTTTGAATGGCGCGATGTTCGCGCTGGACTTATATGAAACGGCACGGGACATGTGGACGAGCATCCGCAGTCAGGATGTGATGGAACTGCCCGAGGAAACGAAAAATCTGACGGAACTGCATCAATTCCTGCGCGACATCGTGCGGGAGGGCGGCATGGACGTCACCCCGCTGGAAGAGATCGTGGAGCGGGTGCTGGACGAGGACGCCCTGCGGGCGTCGCCGATCCGGTTCGGACTGGTCACCGTGGAAAAGCGCGGCCTGAAGCCCCGCGAACTGCCGCTGGAAGAGATCCCGGAAGGCCGGGTGAAAGACTACTTGCTGGCCTCGGCGGCGTGCTTCCCGGCTCTGCGCGCCAAGCAGATCGACGGTGTGCAGTTTCTGGACGGCGGCTACCGGGATAATATGCCCACGGCGCTGGCCAAGAAAATGGGCGCAGAAGAGCTGGTCTGCGTGGACCTTGAAGGCGTCGGCATCACCCTGCCCAACCGTACCGGTCTGCCCACCACGATGGTGCGCAGTTACTGGGAGCTGGGCGACATCCTCCACTTTGCCCCCGAGACGGCCAAGCGGAACATCGAACTTGGCTATTACGATACCCTGCGGGCGTTCGGGCGTCTGCGCGGCTGTGCCTACGCAGTCGAAAAGACCGAACAGAGCGCGCAGGACGCCGCCGCATTCCGGAAGCGCTTTGACGCCATCCAACAGGCGGTCAAGGCGAAGTATCCGGTGACTCTGACCGCAGACCTTGCCCTGCGTCTGGCGAATATGCAGGACGCCGAGCTGGCCCCGCTGGAAGCGGCGGCAGAGGACGTCGGCGTGGACCCGACCCATTTCTACTCGCTGGAAGGGCTGGGAAATGCTTTCTTGGAACGATGCGACCGGGAGCGCATCGAAAGCTTTGCGCCGCTGCTGGAAGGCAGCGGGAACGCGGCACAGGCCGCGTGGGCGGCGCTGCTGCCCAATACCTTCTTACAGGCGCTGGTCTACTGGACCCTGACCGCGCCGCTCCCGACGGAGGTGGATGAAACATGAAAGTGTATCAGGGACATGCGGCTTCTTCCGGCCTTGTGCTGGGGCAGGTCAGCCGTCTGGAACGCCGGATCGAGAGCTTCAGCAGCGGGCCGTTCAACCCGGAACGAGAGCAGAAACGGCTGGATGCTGCCGTGAAAACGGCGCAGAAAGAGCTGGACTCGATGGCAGAGCGGAGCGGCCCCACCGAACAGGCCATCTTCCTGTTCCAGAGCATGATGCTGGAGGATGAGGGCTTCATGAAGGAAGTCCAGTTCCAGATCAAAGCGGGCGTCGGCGCGGCCGAAGCCATGGACCGGGTCGGCCATCGGTATGCCGACCAGCTGGCCCATATGGAAGACAACGCCTACATGCAGCTGCGCAGCGTGGATATCCTCGATGCGGCCCGCCGGGTGGTGAATATCCTGACCAACCGGCCCCGCGTCTGGCTGGCGCTGGACCATCCGGTGATCCTGGCCGCTGAGATGCTGATGCCCAGCGACCTGTTCAGCGTCCCGGCGGGGATGATCCTCGGCATCATCACGGCAGAGGGAAACAACCAGAGCCATGCGGCCATCATCGCGCGGGCGATGCACATTCCGGGCATCGTGCAGGTCGGCCCGGAATTTCTCGGTGACTGCGACGGACGGACCGTCATCCTCGATGCCGACAACGGCGAATGCATTCTGGATCCGGACGCCGTCACCCGCCAGCAGGCCGTCTCCCGCATCTGCGAAAAACAGTGGGAAAACGAGGAGATGAACCGCATCTGCGCCCTGCCCAACCGCACGAAGGACGGCGAGAGCTTTGAGCTTCTGGCCAACTGCTTCGGGCAGGAGGACATTGAAACGGCGCTCCAATCGGGTGCAAGCGGCGTGGGACTTCTGCGCAGCGGTTACATGATGCTTCCGGGCCGTCCGGTGGACGAACAGGAACAGTATGTGTTCTATCACTCCTGCCTTGCTGCGGCCAAAGGCGGCGTCGTGACCGTGCGGACCTTCGATTTCGGCGCGGACCGCACCGTGGCCGACGCCCATCAGGGGCCGCAGTCCTCGAAGCTGGGCTTGCGCGGCATCCGAAGCAGTCTGCGGCGTCCGCACCAGTTCGAGACGCAAATTTGCGCCCTGCTCCGCGCGGCGGCGGACGGCCCGCTGCGGGTGATGTTCCCGATGGTGACCAATCTCGAGGACTGGGACGAAGCCATGCATCTGGTGGAGCATTGCCGTCAAATGCTGCGGGAGCGCGGCGAGCGCTTCAACGAGAATATGCCTTTCGGCGTGATGCTGAGCGTGCCGTCGGCGTGCCTGACGGCGGAAGAATTTGTGGACCACGGCTGTGATTTCTTCGTCATCGAGACGAACGACCTGATTCAATATACCCACGCGGTGGACCGGGACCTGTCCATTGCAGAGCGGTATTACCGGCCCGCCAGCCATGCGATGAAAAAGCTCATCAAGATGGTCATGGAAGCCGCGAATGCCGGGAATATCCCGGTGACCATCTGCGGTCTGGCGGTCGGCAACCCGGCCAATACCGTGCAGTATCTGAAGCTGGGTCTGCGCAGCTTTTCGATGAGCCCGCAGAATCTCATCAATGTCAAGCGTGCGCTGCTGGAAGAGGAAACAGAATAACAAAAACGGACGGTCATCGACCGTCCGTTTTTGTGTTTGAAAAAGCTTATTCCAGATTTCCGGTCAGGGTCATCACGGCGGAAAGGACCGCCAGCGGGGCGGTCTCACACCGGAGGATGCGGGGGCCGAGACCGACCGTTTTTGCGCCGGCCTTGGCGGCCATCTCGGCTTCTTCGGCGGCGAAGCCGCCCTCTGCGCCGGTGATGACGGCGATCTTCAGCTTCTGGCCGTCGGAGGGCTGGGCGTTGGCCAGCAGTTCCCGCAGGGGCGCGCCGCCGCATTCGTAGCAGAAGAGGACGAGATCGTAGCCGTCCAGACTGCGGCAGAGCGTACCGAAGTTCGGCAGCGGCAGCGCCACATCCGGCAGAACGCCCCGGCCGCACTGTTTGGCGGCTTCAAAGGCGATGCGGTTGTAGCGCTCGTTCTTCTGCTCTTCCTTTTTGGGCGCGGCCACGCAGTAGCGGCTGAAAAAGGGTACGAAGTGGGCACAGCCCAGTTCGACGCCGTGGCGGATGACCTGCTCGAGCTTGTCCTGCTTGGGATAGCCCACGAAGAGGGTCACTTCCACGCTGGGTTCGGCGGCGCTGGGATATCCCGGCTCGACCGAAAATTCCACCGTTTCCGGCCCGAAGCCGGTGATGGTGGCGGTGTATTCGACGGCGTTCCCGTCGCAGAGGATGACGGTGTCGCCCAGCTTGCCCCGCATCACGCGGGACAGATGATGGGCGTCGGCTCCCCGCAGAACGGCGGTCCCGTCCGAGATCTCGGTGGTAAAATAACGATGAGGCATATTTTGATCCTTTTCAACTTGAAGCTCCCGCGTTGGGGAGCTGTCACCGAAGGCGGCTGAGAGGGGCGGCGCAAAACAGCGGTCAGGCTTTTTTGCAGATGATGCACTCCCAGCCGCGCTTTTCCTTGACTTCCTGCACGGCCAGACCGGCGGCTTCCAGCGCGGCGAGGACCTCGTCCTTGCGGCTGTCGATGATGCCGCTGGCGATGAAGGTGGCGTTCTCCGCCATCAGGCCGGGAACGGCCGGGGCCAGCGACATGATGGCGTTTGCCACGATGTTGGCTGTGATGATGTCATAGGTTCCGCTGGCCTTGTCGGACAGGTCGCCCACAAGGACGGTGAGCTTGTCGGCAACGCCGTTCAGCGCGGCGTTCTCTCCGGCGGTGCGGACGGCCACGGGGTCAATGTCTACGCCCTCGGCCTTGGCAGCGCCCAGCTTGAGCGCCGCGATGGCAAGGATGCCACTGCCCGTGCCGATGTCCAGCACCCGCTCGCCGCCCTTGACCCGCTCGTCCAGCGCCTCCAAGCAGAGGCTGGTCGTCTCATGGCCGCCCGTGCCGAACGCAAGACCCGGATCGAGGATGAGCTTCACGCGGTCGGTGTCGTATTCCTGCCACGAGGGCACGACGGCCAAGCGCTGGCCGATCTCCATCGGGTGGTAATACTTCCGCCAGCCGTTCTGCCAGTCCTCCTGCTCGACGCCCTCCGTCTCGACGGTGTAGGCGATGCCGGCGGCTTCCATCCGGGCCGAGATCAGCGCCAGCGTTTCCACGGGCGAAGCACCCGGTTCCAGATACATGTGGATGATGACCTGATCGCGGGGCTTGTCCAGAAGCTCCTGCTCGATCAGATCAACGTGCGCGATCTCGGCCACCTGCTGCTCGATGTCGCTGTAGTCCTCGATATAGATGCCGCCCTCGGCGATCATCGTGGCAACGGCTTCGGCATTGTCGGCGTCGGCCTTGGCGACGGTCAGGCGGATATCAGTCCATTCCATTCGTAAAAAACCTCCTTCGGGTCTGGTGCACAATATGATACTTATATAGTAGCATAGACGCCGGTAGGACGCAAGAAAAACGCGCCTGACAAAAATTGTTCACAAAAAAGAAAAAGATTTTCAGGATAGATGGTTGGATACCAGCAAAAAATCCAAATTCTTTTGACTGAAAAATGCCGAATTAAGGATTTTTGTATCAAAATAGTCGAAAAATCAGAAAAGGCCCTTTCTTTTTTTCTTAACATGTGTTAAGATATTGTTACGCAATTATGGACGGCTGGCAACCAGCGGCTTCCATAACAATGACATTCTTTAAGGAGGAATGTGTCTTATGATGAAGTATCTCCAGAAACTGGGCAAGGCACTGATGCTTCCCGTCGCGGTCCTGCCGATCTGCGGCATCCTGATGGGTCTTGGCTATGCCTTTGCTCCGGGCGTCATGGGTGTGCCCGGTGCAGCAACTTCCGGCGCGGCTTATACCGTTGGCTTCCTGCTGGTCAAGGCAGGCGGCGCTCTGATCGACAACATGGCATGGCTGTTTGCAATCGGTGCAGCAGTCGGTCTGGCGGATGACCACGACGGTACCGCTGGTCTGGCTGGCCTCGTCAGCTTCCTGATGATGCAGCAGCTGCTGAACCCCGCTGTCGTCGGTGCAGTCCGCACCCTCGAAGAGGGCACCGCTACCTACATCGCTTTCCAGAAGGTCGCTGGCAACTCGTTCATCGGCATTCTGGCCGCTGTGGTGGGCGCGACCTGCTACAACAAGTTCAAAAATACCCAGCTGCCTGACTGGCTGGCATTCTTCGCTGGCAAGCGCTTCGTCGCCATCGCAACGGGCGTCATCTCCATTCTGGTCTCCGTTGTCCTGCTGTTCGTCTGGCCTCTGATCTTCGGTGCACTGGTCGCTCTGGGCAAGGGCATCGCAAGCATGGGCGGCATCGGCGCTGGTATCTATGCGTTCCTGAACCGTCTGCTGATCCCCACCGGTCTGCATCACGCTCTGAACAACGTGTTCTGGTTCGACACCATCGGTCTGGGCGACCTGTCCCACTTCTGGGCTGGCGAGACCTCCGCTGACGTCAGCTGGAGCCTCGGCATGTACATGTCCGGCTTCTTCCCCTGCATGATGTTCGGTATCGCCGGTGCTGCACTGGCCATGGTCCGCACCGCTAAGAACAAGAAGGCTGCCATCGGTCTGGTTCTGTCCGCTGCGATCTGCGCATTCGTCTGCGGCGTCACCGAGCCGTTCGAGTTCGGCTTCATGTTCCTGTGCTTCCCGCTGTACGTTGTCTACTCTGCTCTGTACGGCATCTTCACCATCATCACTTACTACTCCGGTTTCCGCGCTGGCTTCTGCTTCTCTGCCGGTGCGACCGACCTCGTGTTCTCTGCTTCCCTGCCCGCAGCTGCTAAGACTTGGATGATCATTCCTCTGGGCATCGCTGCATTCGTCGTGTTCTACGCTGTGTTCTACTTTGCCATCACCAAGTTCGACCTGAAGACCCCCGGCCGTGAGGACGAGGACGCCGAAGAGGCCGAGAAGAAGATCACGCTGGCCAACAACAACTACACCGAAGTTGCTTCTGGTGTGCTGAAGGCCATCGGCGGCAAGGCAAACGTCTCCAGCGTGGACTACTGCGCTACCCGTCTGCGCTTCACCATCAAGGACTACACGCAGGTCGATGAAAAGGCTGTCAAGGCTGCTGGTGCTGCTGGTGTCATCCGCCCGGATAAGAACACCTGCCAGGTCATCATTGGCACCAAGGTCCAGTTCGTGTACGACGAGCTGAAGAAGATGCTGTAAGCACATCTGAATTGTAATTTCGTGCGGGAGACTGGTTGATCCCGCATCCGTTCCCGAAGGGCCGCTGAGGGCGGGCGTTCACGCCCATCTTCGGCGGCCCCTTTTTGTTCACACAAAAGCGTTTTCTCAAGGAAAAAAGCGTGCTATACTAAGCATTACAAGGAAAAGATCAGGAGGTTCTCATTATGAAGATCATTCGTGCAAAAGATTATCAGGATATGTCCCGCAAGGCAGCCAACATCATTTCTGCGCAGGTCATCATGAAGCCCAACTGCGTGCTGGGCTTGGCCACCGGCGGCACTCCCGTGGGCGCATACGCCCAGCTGGTGGAGTGGTACAACAAGGGTGATCTGGACTTCTCTGAGGTCACCACCGTCAATCTGGACGAGTACCGCGGTCTGCCCAAGGAGCACCCGGAAAGCTACTGGAGCTTCATGCACAAGAATCTGTTCGACCATGTGAACATCCGCCCCGAAGCCATCCATCTGCCCGACGGCACGAACCCCGATGCCGCAGATGCCTGTGCGCAGTATAACGCCATCATCCACAGCGTGGGCGGCATCGATCTGCAGCTGCTGGGTCTGGGACCCAACGGCCACATCGGCTTCAACGAGCCGGGTGAAGCATTCGAGCTGGAGACCCACTGTGTGGACCTGACCCCCGCCACCATCGAGGCCAACAAGCGCTTCTTTGACGGCAACGAGGACCTCGTTCCCAAACAGGCCTACACCATGGGCATCAAGACCATTATGCAGGCCCGCAAGGTGCTGGTCGTGGCCAACGGTCTGGCCAAGGCAAAGGCAGTCAAGGCCGTTGTTTCCGGCCCGGTCAGCCCCGAGTGCCCGGGTTCCATCCTGCAGATGCATCCGGACTGCATTCTGGTGGCCGATGAAGAGGCACTGAGCTTGCTGTAAAGAGAAAGAACCTCTCAGTCTCGCTGTCGCTCGACAGCTCTCCTAGTAGGAGAGCCTCTGGCGAAACCAAAAACTTTGCAAAAACTGCCAAGGCCTCCCCTCGTTAGGGGAGGTGGCATCGCGTCAGCGATGACGGAGAGGTTGAGGGTACTTGCAATATGATCATCAAAAACGCAAAAATCTATACGCCGCGCCACACGTTTGAGGAGGGCGACCTCTTCATCCGGGATGGCCGCATCGTTCCGTTTGCCCAGCCCGAAGAGGGCGAAGAGGTCGTGGACGCCAACGGGGCCTATGCCCTGCCGGGTCTGGTGGACATCCACTTCCACGGCGCGATGGGCAAGGACTTCTGTGACGGCAATGAAGGAGCCATCCAGACGCTGGCCGATTTCGAAGCCAGCAAGGGCGTTCTGGCCATCTGCCCCGCGACCATGACCTTTTCGGAAGAGATTCTGAACGGCGTCATGGATGCTGCCGCCGCGCACAAGAACGGCAAGGGCGCAGACCTCGTGGGCATCAACATGGAAGGCCCCTTCATCAGCCCGAAGAAGGTCGGCGCACAGAACCCGGAGTATCTCCACGCCGCAGATGTCGGCATGTTCCGCCGTCTGCAGGAGCGTTCGCACGGCCTGATCAAACTGGTGGATGTGGCTCCTGAAGAGCCGGGTGCGCTGGAATTCATCCGCGAATGCCACGAAGAAGTGCGCATCTCCATCGCGCACACCTGCACCAGCTACGACACCGCCTGTGCGGCCTTTGATGCCGGTGCGACCCACATGACCCACCTGTATAATGCGATGCCGGGGATCACCCACCGGGAACCCGGCCCCATCATCGCGGCGCTGGAGCGCGGCGCAGAGGTGGAGCTGATCACCGATAACGTCCATATCCATCCGGCCATGGTGCGCTTTACCTTCAACACCTTCGGCGATGACCATGTGATCCTCATTGCCGACAGCATGATGGCCTGTGGTCTGCCCGACGGCCAGTATTCGCTGGGCGGACAGGCCGTTACGGTCAAGGGTCCGCGTGCGACTCTGACCGAGCAGCCGGGGACCATCGCCGGCAGCGCGACCTGCCTGTACGACTGCATGAGACGTGCGGTGCTGGAAATGGGCGTCCCGCTGGAAAGCGCCGTCCGCGCCGCCAGCGAGAACCCCGCCAAGAGCATTGGCATCGATAACGACTACGGCAGCCTGAGCGCCGGACGGTATGGCAACGTCATTCTGGCCGACGAAGCGCTGAACATTCAGGCTGTCATCCAGAAAGGAACCCGCATCGTATGAATCCCGAGAACCTGACGTGGCGGCTGCTGACCGCAGACGAACTGACCAAGGTGTATCTGAACGAGATGCGCCGCGATTTCCCCCAGAGCGAGCTGAAGCCGCTGAGCATGATCCTGAACAGCGAAGCCGCCGGAACGGCCCACACTTGGGGCGTGTTCGATGGCGACGCCCTGCTGGCATATCTGCTGATGGTGCGGCCGGTGGGCTGTGCCGCCAGCCAGCTGGATTATTTTGCGGTCCTGCCCCCGTACCGGGAAGCAGGGCTGGGCGCGTCGCTGCTGGCGGCTCTGCCCAACCATGAGAACGGCGCAAGCTCCATCTTGATTGAAGCCGAGTGCCCCGAAAAGGCAGAGGACGAAGCCATGGCGGTCCGTCGCTTGGGCTTCTATGTCCGCTGCGGGGCCAAGGACACCGGCTGGACCGAGCATCTGTTCGATGCATGGTTCCGGGTGCTGGTGCTGCCCTGCAGCCGTCAGACGCCGGACGCCGAAACGGCAGTTCAGCAGCTGGCGGACTGCTACCGCCGCGCTATGGGCGAGGAACAGTGGTGGAAACACGTCAGATTTTACCGCCCGGACGGCGCAGAACAGCCGTTCTGACGCCGAAAGGACCTTTGATGCCGCCCAGTCGTGCAGACCGCAGGACTGGGCGGTTTTTGCACTGAAAAAAAGACGCTTGACAGAACGGATTCCTATGGTATGCTTGACGTGGAAGAGATTTCTACGGACTGAAATGCAGACGCTCAAAAAGGAGGAAGATTTTATGGAAAACAAGATTTCCCGCCGCGCATTCCTGAAGTGTGCGGGCACAACGGCTCTGGCCGTTGGAACGGCCAGCTTGCTGGGCGGCTGCGGCCCGGTGGATGATGCGGTCAGCAGCGTGTTGGGCGACAACGCCATCATGATGAGCGGCGTCGGCTTTGCGTGGGTCAATAACTGTGGCAGAGGGCACTGTGATCCCAACGACATGGACGGGACCAAAGGAGAATCCTATTTTTTGTATGCGGTCAAACTGTCGGTGGCCAATCTGGCGGGCGGCAGCGTGACGCTGAACCACAGTGATTTCACCTTCACGATCAACGGACAGGAATCGGAAGTGCTGTACGGTGATTCCTTTGCAAAGTATGCGGACGTTTTCGGCGCATGGTTCACGGCGGACGACCTTCTGCTGGACGCCGACGGCATCCGGAACATTCCGCTGAATCCGACCGGTCTGGGTGTTCCGCATGGCTGGCTGGCCTTCAAGCTCAAGCCTGTGGAGGGTCGGGACATCCCGTGGGAATTCAAATCCCTGAAAGTGGAGCTGACCATCCACCGGAACGGCGAAGCAAGGAGCATGACCCTTACCTACGATGCCGATGGCAACGACAGCATGTCCTCCTGAATGAGGAAGTTTTACGATACAAGGAGTAGAAAAAACGATGAAAAATACAGTTTCCCGCCGTGATTTTCTGAAAGGTGCAGCGGTGGCGGCGCTGGCAGTTTCGATGTCCGGTGTTCTGACCGGCTGCAATGGAGATGAAGGCCCGAAGTATTACGAGGTCGGTCTGGGCGAATTCAAGGTCAAGATGGCGTCTGCTGAGATCACCCGCCGCGAAGTCGTCTCCACGGATGATGTCTATCTGGATATCACCCCGGAAGTGCTCATCACCTACGCGGGCAGCGGCTTTGCGGGCGCTTCCTTCAAGAGCGTCTTTTCCATGAAGATCGGCGATTCCGACCTGACGCTGGGCAATTCCGGCACGGTCGCGGGCGCAGATTTCCCGTTCGCCAATTCGTCCCGCACCTATTCGCCGAAGTTCAGCACCAAGGAGCGGTCGCAGTACGATGCCTATGACAACGGCGAGTCCATCCGGCTGTATGTGTCCCTGTCGGGCCAGACGGCGGTGTTCAACATTGGCCGCGACGGCAAGGTGACCTCGGTCGAAAAGCAGTAATCGTTCAAAGAATCAAAGGGTTGTTGCAAAACGAACCTCTCAGTCTCGCATTCGCTCGACAGCTCTCCTAGTAGGAGAGCCTCTGGCGAAGAGATTTGGCTTTCTGCCATGCCAAGGCCTCTCCTATCAGGAGAGGTGGCACGGCACAGCCGTGACGGAGAGGTTAAAGGGTTTTGCAGCAGCCCTTTTTTGTTTTTGCGGTTGGTCAGTCTGCACAAGCCGAAACGCGCATTTTGGGCAGTTGGCCCGGAAATGTAAAATCCAGCGCGGTGATTTTCACAGCAGGGACCCCGAAACTTTACAAAGCGGACGAACACAGTGCAAACAATTTACTTCGATTTTTCCCGGGTGTGGTCGCGGCAAAACAGGGGCGGCGGTACAATAAAGGCGTTCCAAGGGAAAACACAATGAGGAAAAGGAAACCGGGAAATAACATCCCGGACTGTATTTGGAGGAAAACATTATGAAAAAGATCACGCGTCGTTCGTTCCTGACTGTTTGTGGTGCAGTTGCTGCTGCCGCTGCCCTGACCGCCTGCGGTGGTTCCGCATCGTCTGCTGCTGCTTCTTCTACGGCATCTTCCGCTGCTTCTTCCGCAGCCGCTTCCACCGCTTCCGGCAGCCTGTCCGGCAATGTCGCGACCGGCGGTTCTACCTCGATGAAGAACGTCATCGCCGCTCTGACCGAGGGCTTTGCAGAAGTCGAGCCGGGTGTCACCGTCAGCTATGACCCGACCGGTTCCGGCGCCGGCATCACCGGTGCGACCGATAAGACGCTGGACATCGGCCTGTCCTCCCGCGCCCTGAAGGACGACGAGAAGAACGATGTCGATGGCACGGTCATCGCACTGGACGGCATCGCCATCATCGTCAACAAGGACAGCAAGGTCGAGGACCTGACCGTGGATCAGCTCAAGCAGATGTTCACCGGCGAGATCACCAACTGGTCTGAGGTCGGCGGCGACGACGGCGAGATCGTTCTGATCGGCCGCGAGGCTGGTTCCGGCACGCGCGATGGCTTTGAGAGCATCGTGGACGTCAAGGATTCCTGCCAGTATGCACAGGAGCTGACCGCGACCGGCGCTGTCATCAGCGCTGTCGAGGCCAACCCGCTGGCCATCGGCTACGCTTCCCTGTCCGCAGTCGGCGACACCGTGAAGATGGTCACCGTCGGCGGCGTGGAGTGCAGCGAGGAGACCGTCAAGGACGGCAGCTATGAGGTCCAGCGTCCGTTCGTGTTCGTCACCAACAAGTCCGTCACCCTGTCCGAACAGGCACAGGCCTTCTTCGACTTCGCCACCAGCACCGATGCAGCCGACCTGATCCGCACCGCCGGTGCTGTCCCTGTGAATGAGTAATCGCGTATGAAACAAACGAATTCGCTTCTGCGAAAGATCGAGCTGCCCCGCACCCCCGCCGAATGGCTGGAAGCGGTGATGAACTTCATCTTCTTCCTCTGCGGCATCCTTGCCGTGGGCTGCGTGGTGCTCATCTCGGTGTACATGGTCCTTTCGGGCGTCCCGGCCATCCAGAAGATTGGCTTGTTCCGCTTCCTGTTTGGCACACAGTGGGCGTCCACGGCGGCAGACCCGAAATTCGGCATCCTGCCCTTCATCCTGTCCAGCGTGTACGGTACGCTGGGTGCGACCCTCATCGGCATCCCGGTGGGTCTGCTGACGGCGGTGTTCCTCTCGAAGGCCGCCGGTCCGCGGGTGCGCACCGTTGTGGTGACGGCCATTGAGCTGCTGAGCGGCATCCCGAGCGTCGTGTTCGGCTTGCTGGGCATGCAGGTGCTGGTCCCTGCCGTGGCAAAGACCTTCGGCAAGGCATCGGGCGCCTGTCTGCTGTCGGCCATCGTCGTGCTGGCCATCATGATCCTGCCCAGCATCGTTTCGGTGTCGGTGACTGCGCTGAACGCGGTCCCGCCGGAATATGAGCAGGGCAGTCTGGCGCTGGGCGCGACCGACACCGAGACGTGGTTCAAGATCAGCGTTCCCGCCGCCAAGAGCGGCATTGCCGCCGGCATCGTGCTGGGCATCGGCCGCGCCATTGGCGAGGCTATGGCCGTCATGATGGTCGCGGGCAACAGCCCCAACATGCCGGACAGCCTGTTCCGGAGCGTGACCTTCCTGACCACGGCCATCGCCAAGGAGATGAGTTACGCCAGCGGTCTGCAGAAACAGGCGCTGTTCAGCATCGCGCTGGTCCTGTTCCTCTTCATCATGCTCATCAATGTGGTCCTGAATGTGGTGCTGAAGGGAGGCAACCGCGATGAACGCTGATTTCTCTCCGGCCCGCAAGGCATGGAACCGCTTCTTCACGGCAGCGGTCTGGGCGTCGGCCATTCTGGTCATCGCATTGGTCGCGGGCATCATCGGCATGGTGCTGGTGCGGGGCATCCCGCATCTCAGCTGGAAGTTCCTGACCACGACCGCCAGCGTCCTGAAAGGGACCGACGGCATCCTGCCCGCCATCCTGAACACCCTGTATGTGATCGTGCTGACCCTGCTCATCGTTCTGCCGCTGGGCGTGGGCGCAGCCGTGTATCTGACCGAATATGCCACCAACCGCCGCCTCATTGAGGTGATCGAGTTCACCAACGAGACGCTGGCGGGCATCCCCAGCATCATCTATGGTCTGGTGGGCATGCTGGTCTTTGCCCAGACGCTGGGCTTCCAGACCTGTCTGCTCTCGGGCAGCTTAACGCTGGTCATCATGAACCTGCCCACCATCATCCGCACGACGCAGGAATCCCTGAAAACGGTCCCGCAGGGCTACCGTGAGGGTGCACTGGGTCTGGGCGCGGGCAAATGGCACATCATCCGCACCATCGTGCTGCCCTGCAGCATCGACGGCATCGTGACCGGCTGCATTCTGGCCGTGGGCCGCATCGTGGGCGAAAGCGCGGCGCTGCTCTTTACGGCCGGCGCGGCAGAAGTCATCGCGAAGGGCGTCGTCAAGGCGTATACCTCCAACGGCGCGACCCTCTCGGTCCTGCTCTATCTGCGGGCCTTTGAGGACGGCGACTTCAACTCTGCATGGGCCATTGGTGCGGTCCTGCTGGTGCTGGTGCTGGTCATCAATCTGGCCGCACGGCTGGCAAAAGAAAAGCTGAAACAAAAACAGTAAATGAGGAATTTGTCTATGACAGAGACTGCTCCCATTATCACAGCCAAAGACCTGAATCTCTGGTACGGAGATTTTAAGGCTTTGAAGAATATCTCGCTGGACGTGGGCGAGCGCGAGATCACCGCGCTCATCGGCCCGTCCGGCTGCGGCAAATCCACCTTCTTAAAGACCCTGAACCGGATGAATGATCTGGTCCCGGGGGTCCGCATCGAAGGCGACGTCCGTCTGCGCGGACAGGATATCTTTGCCCGGGAGATGCAGCCTACCGAACTGCGCCGCCGGGTCGGCATGGTGTTCCAGAAGGCCAATCCCTTCCCCATGAGCATCTACGATAACATCACCTACGGCCCCAAGCTCCACGGCGTCCGCAACAAGGCGGAGCTGGACGAGCTGGTGGAAAGCTCCCTGAGGGGAGCTGCGCTCTGGAACGAGGTCAAGGACCGTCTGAAAAAGAGCGCGCTGGGCCTGTCCGGCGGCCAGCAGCAGCGCCTGTGCATCGCACGCGCTCTGGCGGTCAAGCCGGAAGTCCTGCTGATGGATGAACCCACCAGCGCCCTCGACCCCGGCTCGACGATGAAGGTCGAAGAGCTGATGAGCGAGCTGAAAAAGGACTACACCGTGGTCATCGTCACCCACAACATGCAGCAGGCGGCCCGTATCAGCGACCGCACCGCATTCTTCCTGCTGGGAGAGCTGGTGGAGGTCGGCCCCACGGCGCAGATCTTCAGCACGCCGCAGGACAAGCGGACCGAAGATTACATCTCCGGCCGGTTCGGCTGATGAGGGAGGAATGAGCATGACTGTCCGCACACAATATGAATCCGACCTTGCAGCCCTGAAAGCGGCGCTGGCGGAGATGGGCCAGAACTCCGCCGATGCGGTGGAAGCGGCCTTGGAAGCTCTCTGCACCGCCGATGCTGACGGCGCGGCGGCCATCGTCAAGGGCGATGGCCGCATCAACAACATGGAGCGCGACATCGAGCACCGCTGCATGACCCTGCTGCTGCGTCAGCAGCCGGTGGCGGGCGACCTGCGCCGCATCTCCACCGCCATGAAGGTGGTCACGGACATCGAGCGCATCGGCGACCACGCCGCCGACATCGCGGAGATCATCCCCCACCTCGTCACCGTCCGCAAGGAAGGCGACCCGGCGGTCAGCGCCGCCATCAAGATGGGCCAGAAAGCCCATCAGATGATCTTGGACGCCCTCGCAGCCCTGACCGGCGAGGATGAACCGGCTGCCCGCCGGGTCATTGCGGCCGACGACGCCGTGGACTACGATTTCAACGCCATCAAGCACACCCTCGCCGAGGAGATCGCGGCGGACCCGTCCAAAGTGGATGCGGCCCTCGATCTGCTGATGGTCATCAAATATCTGGAGCGCATCGGCGACCATGCGGTCAATCTGGCCGAGTGGGTGGAGTTCGTCCGCACCGGACGCTACCACAACGAAAATATGTTCTGAGTTTCTCCCGGAAGGTTTCGTGTTTTCCTCACTTTTCCGGAAAAGCTGCTGTCCGTCCGGGCGGCAGCTTTTTTGTTGGAAGGCCCGCCGAAATTGTGAAATTTTGTCTCCGCTCAAAATTTTTAGGTTTCCTTGCAATGTTTTGCCCTGCACGACCGTATTATGAGCAGAAAGGCTTCTCAAGAAAGCCTGCTGAACTGGCTGCGGCGAGCGTCCGACTTCCCCCTGTCCCCGCTCGCTGCGCCGCAACGGAGGATCGGATTCTTATGAAACAGATGCAGAATTTTCCGCTGGAAACGCGCGGCGATACCGTCAGCCGGGACGCGCTGGTCCAAGCGGCCTTACAGGAGATCACCCAGAACTACCGCGAAGCGAGCCTGTCGAACGTCGCGCGCACTTACGGCGTTTCGCTGGCCTATGTCAGCGAGTGCGTCCGCGCCCAGACCGGCCGGACCTACAAGGAGCTGCTTCAGAAGCACCGGATGGAGACGGCGGCGCGGCTGCTGCGCCGCAGCGACCTGAACATCCAGCAGATCATCTCACAGGTGGGCTACGAGAACACCAGCTACTTCTACCGCCTGTTCCACGAGCGCTATGGGCAGAGCCCGCGGGAGTACCGCAACACCCGCCAGCGCACCCGTACCAGCGCCTGAAACGCTTGAAAAAAACGGCCCTCTCTGCTTTGTGCAGAGGGGGCCGTACTGCGTTTGTGCAAAAGCTGGAATTTCCTGTCAGATTGTGATAAAATGAGACTAATATACCGGATGTGTCGGTTTGGGCGCATCCAAGAGAGGGTGGATCACTATGTTTCGTGGAGCACGGCGCTCCGATCTGGACGCTATCCTGAAGATTTATGACCGCGCACGGCAGCTCATGGCCGAAAACGGCAACCCGACCCAGTGGGGAGCGAACTTCCCGCCGCAGGAACTGCTCGAAGAGGACATCGACACCAACCGCCTGTTCGTCTATCTGCACAACGGCGAGCTGGAGGGCGTGTTCGCCTTTATTCTGGGGCCGGACCCGACCTATGCCAAGATCGAGGACGGCAAATGGCTGAACGATACCCTGCCCTATGGGACCATCCATCGGCTGGCATCTGCCGGAAAGCGCCCCGGCGTGGCGACGGACGTCATCAACTGGTGTCTGGAACACTGTGAGAGTCTGCGGGCGGATACCCACGCCGACAACAAGATCATGCAGCACATTCTGGAAGAGAACGGCTTCACGAAGTGCGGCATCATCCATGTGGCCGATGGGACGCCCCGCGTCGCCTACCAGAGACTTTCGCGGGAGGGAATGGCACGATGAACGAGCAACTGAACGAAGCCGTTGCGGCCCTGCGGCCGGAGATGGTGGCTGCCCTGCAGCGGCTGGTCCGCAAGCAGAGCGTGGAAGCGCCCGAACTGCCCGGAAAGCCCTTTGGCGAAGCCGTGGATGCCTGTTATACCGAGGCTTTGACCCTCTGCCAGGAGCTGGGCTTTGAGACGACCGACCTTGACCGCTACATCGGCTGGTGCGAGATCGGTTCCGGCGACGAGATGGTGGCCGTGCTGGGCCATCTGGACGTCGTGCCCGAGGGCGAGGGCTGGCATCATCCGCCGTATGGCGCGGAGATCGTGGACAACAAGCTGTATGGCCGCGGCTCCATCGACGACAAAGGCCCGGTGGTGGCCAGTTTGTTTGCGCTGAAAGCCATCCGAGACCTCGGCATCCCGCTGGACCGCCGGGTGCGGCTGCTCTTTGGCCTGAACGAAGAGACGAACGACCGCGATGTGTTCTATTATCGGGAGCACGGCGGCGAGATCCCGGTGCTGGGCTTTACGCCGGACGGAGAATACCCGCTCATCAACGGCGAAAAGGGCATCCTGAACGAGAGCTATGCAGTCACTCTGCATCAGACCGGCGCATGGAAGCTGAAAGCGGTCAAGGGCGGTGTGGCCGGAAATGTGGTCCCGGATTACGCCTATGCCGAGCTGGAAGCCCCCGCGGATGCCGTTTGGCCCGAAGCAGAGCATGTCACCTGCACTGCCGTCCCCGGCGGCTGGAAGGTGGAGGTTGTGGGCGTTTCGGCTCACGGCAGCCACCCCGAAAAGGGTGAGAACGCCATCGGACGGCTGGCGCTCTATCTGGACCGTCTGCCGCTGGAAGGCGACGCAAAGAAGGCCGTCCGCTTCCTCGCGGAAAAGTTCGGGATGGACCCCTTCGGTGAACAGCTGCTGGGCCATCGGCTGGAAGATGCACTTTCCGGCCCCATGAGCTGCAACCTTGGCCTGATCGAGGGTGACGAAAGCCGCCTGTGGGTCAAGCTGAACTACCGCTATCCGGTCACCAAGACCGTGGACGACTGCGAACCGGCCGTCAAGGCGGCGTTCGAAGCCGCCGGCTGGGCGTTGGACCAGTCGGTGCATAAGATGAAGCTGTACTATCCGGACACGGCCCCGCTGGTCCAAGCTTTGTTGGAAACGTACCGCGAAGCCACCGGTGACACGGCGGCTCCAAAGTGCATCGGCGGCGGTACTTACGCCAAGATGCTGCCCAATGTGGTGGCCTTTGGCCCGATGTTCGACGGCGACCCCGTCACCGAACATCAGCCGGATGAATTTATGGACTTGGACCGTCTGGTGCAGAACGCGCAGATCATTGCACAGGCCGTGGTCAAGCTGGCGAATCTGCCGCTGAAATAAGGAGGATGGGCGTATGAAGATCACACAGGTGCGGCTGGGCCGCATTTCAACGCCGCTGCGGGTCCCGTTCAAAACGGCGCTCCGCACGGTCAACAGCGTGGAAGATGTCATCGTGGAACTGCACACCGATACCGGTGCGGTGGGCTACGGCGAAGCGCCCCCGACCGGCGTGATCACCGGCGACACGGTGGGCGCGATCATCGGGGCCATTCAGGACCATATCGCCCCGGCGATCGTGGGCCGGGACCTCGATGAATTTGAGGACCTGACCGCCGCCGTGCAGAAAGCGCTCGTCCACAACACCAGCGCCAAGGCGGCGGTGGATATGGCCCTGTGGGACCTGCTGGGACAGAAGTACAACGCCCCCGTCTACCGGATGCTCGGCGGTGCGCGGAAGAACATCGTCACCGATATCACCATCAGCGTGAATCCGCCGGAAGAGATGGCCCGGGACGCCCGGAACGCCATCGCACGCGGCTACGACTGCCTGAAGGTCAAAGTCGGCATCGACCCGGAACTGGATGTGGCCCGTCTGGCCGCCGTCCGCGAGGCGGTGGGTAAAGATGTCTGCATCCGCATTGACGCCAATCAGGCATGGAACGCCAAACAGGCGGTCCGTATCCTGAACCAGATGCAGGACAAGGGGCTGGACATCGAGTTCGTGGAACAGCCCGTCCCGGCGGCGGACCTTGAGGGAATGCAGGATGTCACCCGCCATGCGGACGTCCCGGTGCTGGCGGACGAGAGCGTGTTCAGCCCTGCGGATGCCCTGAAGATCATGCAGACCGGCGCGGCCGACCTTGTGAACATCAAGCTGATGAAGTGCGGCGGCATCACCAACGCCCTGCGCATCGCGGCGGCGGCAGAGGTGTACGGCGTCGAGTGCATGATCGGCTGTATGCTGGAAGCGAAAATTTCGGTCAATGCGGCGGTGGAGCTGGCCTGTGCGAAGAAGATCATCACCAAGATCGACCTCGACGGCCCGGTGCTGTGCAGCGAGGACCACATCCTCGGCGGTGCAGTGTTCAACGAAAAGAACATCACCGTTTCGGATGAACCCGGCATGGGCATCCGCGGCTTCGTGGACGGCAAGGTCCACTATCTGGCTTAAAATTTGAAACTCGGCCCTGCCGAACCATGGGGAATGTGTCTGCGCCAAAGCGCGCACCGCCCGATGGCTCGGCAGGGCTTTTTCGGCAAAAGAAAACATACTGCGGTCTGTTTTTGTGGATAAATTATGAACTGTACGCAATATGCGGACAGCGAAAAAACTTCGTGTCTGACACTCCTGAGATGAAAAAGCCAAAAAAGTGGGCGAAATATTTGACTTTTTGAAAGTTAAGGGCTATAATTGTTCCTGTTCCCCATAGAGAAATAGGAAAATATGTGCGCGATAGGCGCACAATGGGTAGAGGAGTGTTTGAATATGAAAACGCTGAAGGCGATCGTGGCAAAATACAATGCCACAAGCCTGATCCTGCGGATCTTGGTAGGCCTGATCGTTGGTGCCGTGCTGGCGCTGCTGGTCCCGGGCGCAGGATGGGTCGAAGAGTTCGGCAATCTGTTCGTCGGTGCACTGAAGGGCATCGCGCCGGTTCTGGTGTTCGTCATCGTGGCCAGTGCGCTGGCACAGGGCACGTCCAAGCTGGACCGCCGGTTCGGCACGGTCATCTGGCTGTACATGCTGACCACCTTTCTGGCGGCGGCCATTGCGGCCATCACGAGCTTCATGTTCCCGCAGACCGTCGTTCTTGCCGAAGCGGCAGAATCTGAGGTCATCCCGCAGGGTCTGGGCGAAGTGATGAGCACCCTGCTGACCAACTTTGTGGCCAACCCCGTGAGCGCGCTGCTCAATGGCAACTACATCGGCATCCTGTTCTGGGCGTGCCTGTTCGGTCTGGCCATGAAGAAGTACGGCGCAGAGAGCACCAAGGTCTTTCTGGCCAACACGGCGGATGCCATCTCGCAGATCGTCCGCTGGATCATCAATCTGGCTCCGTTCGGCATCATGGGTCTGGTGTATACCAATGTGGCAAGCAACGGCCTGTCCATCTTCACCCAGTACGGCAAGCTGCTGGCACTCCTTGTCGGAACGATGCTGTTCATGGCGCTGGTCGTCTCCCCGTTCATCATCTTCATTTATCTGCACTGTAATCCGTATCCGCTGGTGTTCCGCTGCCTGCGGGAGTCCGGCCTGACGGCGTTCTTCACCCGCAGCTCTGCGGCGAACATCCCCGTCAACATGACTCTGTGCGAAAAGCTGGGTCTGGATAAGGATATGTATTCCGTCTCCATCCCGCTGGGCGCGACCATCAACATGGACGGCGCAGCCATCACCATTACCATCATGACGCTGGCCGCGGCCAACACGCTGGGCATTCAGGTGTCCCTGCCCGCAGCCATTCTGCTGTCGGCCATGTCGGCACTGGGCGCATGCGGCGCTTCGGGCGTTGCGGGCGGTTCGCTGCTTCTGATCCCGATGGCCTGTTCCCTGTTCGGCATCTCGAACGATGTCGCAATGCAGATGGTCGGTGTCGGCTTCATCATCGGCGTGGTGCAGGATTCCGTGGAGACCGCCCTGAACTCTGCCGGTGATGTAGAGTTCGCGGCTACCGCAGAGTTCTATCAGTGGCGGAAGCAGGGCAAGGAGCTGCCGGACTTCCTGGGCAAGAAATCCAAATAACCGCGAAAAAATGACCGCAGCCAAAACCGGCTGCGGTCGTTTTCGTACTGGTATGAGATCGGTCAAGGTTATTTCACACAGTGGAAGTATATCATTGACCCGTCCACATAGATGTTGACTTCTTTATACATTTTCTGCAAAATACCTCTCAGCTCTTCCTCCGTCTGGAATGGGGGAGAGAACCAGCCCCTCTTTGCAAGAATGTTTTTCACAAGCCAGTCTGCTCGTCTGGATTTTCCCTTGATATAGAAGCAGGCGATAAAATCACCACCCGGTTTTAAAACGCGCCAGGTCTCTCTGAACACCTTTTGCTTGTCGGGAAATGCGTGGAACCCATTCATGCTGACGACGATATCAAAGGATTCGTCCCCTATTTGCAGGTTCCCCACATCACCCTGAACGCATTTGATATGCAGATAGCCACTCAGCCTTTTCTCGGCCTGCTCAAGCATGTCCATGCTGTAATCAAGGCAGGTGATGTGCGCATTTTTTAGGGCTGCCCATTTGCGCTCCGTGAACACAGCCGTTCCGACCGGGACATCAAGCAGCTTTCCCGAAAACCCATCAGGAATATAGGATAAGACCCTTCGCGCGATCTCATTGTCGTCCGTCCCGCTCCAAAATATCTTGATATACATTCTGCTGAAAGAATTGCCCTGGGTGAGAACGTCGTCATAGATGTTTTTGGATGATTCGTAAGCGCTTTGTATTTTGTCTGCCATGTAATTCACACCAAAGATTTTTCCGTGCTGGACCTGTCAGTCTCTGCGTTCGCTTATTCTCTAATGTTGCTTCCGATGTGCTTTTCCTGCCGCCACTGCGGAGCCGGGCCGTCGTCACCCCAGTATTCGTCCATGGATGCGATTTTCCCATCCACAACGCGGATGAAGGAGGCCACATGGCAGGACATGCTCCCGTCCTTATTGTATACATGGGTGGCGGTGACCACGTGGGTATCGGTGGTGATCACCTGCTCCACCTCGCCATCCCACTGGCCGGGATACTCGCAGTTTGCCCGGATGAATCCCTCCAGGGTGAAATGCTCATTGGTGTTGTTCCAGTTCACCCAGGCATTGGGATGGAAGAATTCCCGGATGGCCGCCGCGTCCTGCCGCAGGACGGCGTCCCAGAATGCTCTTATATTCAGCGCCATTTTCTTACCTCCACAATTGTTGAACAATCGTTCCGGCTGACCGTACATCGCTATCCTACCACAGTCAAACTGCCTGCGCAAGGGTGAAATTTGAAATACGATGGTCAAAATGTTGAAAAATGTGGATTTCAAACGAAAGATTCTGTGAATAATTCTTGCAATATCCGTCCCCTGTGTTATAATAGCCCTATAACGAAGGGTGAAAACTTCCATTTTTGGATAGAATTCCTGTATGGCTCCAGGGCAAGGACGGTTTTGGCCGGAGCTATTGCATTGAAAGGAGAA
>URVW01000007.1 GCA_900551435.1 uncultured Faecalibacterium sp. | reverse complement strand
CCGGCGCACGGTCTGGATCAGCTGCTCCACCGGGTAGGCATCGTTGACGGGCATCATCCCGCTGCGGATCTCGTTGTTGGGGGCGTGGAGCGAAACGGAAAGGGTCAGCTGCAGCTTTTTCTCGGCCAGAAGGTCGATCTTCGGCACAAGGCCGCAGGTGGAAAGGCTGATGTTCCGCATTCCGATGTTGACGCCCTCCGGCGAGGTGATATTCTCGAGAAAGCGCATCACTTCATCAAAATTATCCAGCGGCTCGCCAATGCCCATCAGCACGATGTGCGAGATGCGCTCGCCGATGTCCTTTTGGGCGGTATAAATTTCCGAGCAGATCTCGCCCGCTTCCAGATTGCGCACGCGGCCCGCCTGTGTGGAGGCGCAGAAGCGGCAGCCCATCCGGCAGCCGACCTGCGTGGACACGCAGACCGTGTTGCCATAATGATAGCGCATGACGACTGTTTCGATGCAGTTGCCGTCGGCCATCCGCAGCAGATACTTCACCGTGCCGTCTTTGGCTTCCTGACGGCGCTCGATCTGCGGCGCGGCGATGTAGAAAGTCTCTTCCAGCTTTGCCAGCAGGGTCTTAGGCTGGTCGGTCATGGCCGAAAACTCCGTGACCAGCTTCTGATGGACCCAGTGGAAGATCTGCTTGGCCCGGAACCCGGGCTGGCCCAGCGCTTTCAGCTCCGCCGACAGCTGTTCCAGCGTCAGGGAGGAAATACAGCGTTTTTGTTCCATGGTTGTCTCCTATCGTTCCTACGAATCGGGCGGCGCTCAGCCCTGCGCTTTCTGCATCGCGCAGAGGAAGAAGCCGTCCATCCCCGTGCGGGTGGGCACGGAGAGCGCCCCGTGTTCCGTTACAGTCATCCCGGCGGGGAACGGGACGTTGGGCGTCACGACGGAAAATTCCGGGTGACGCGCCAAGAATACTGCGACCTGCTGTTCATTTTCCGAAGGGTCGATGGTGCAGGTCGAATAGACCAGCCGTCCTCCGGTTTTCAGCAGCGAAGCCGCTGTGTCCAGAATGGCCGACTGCGTCGCTAATAATTCATCGTGGCGGGCCTTGTCCAGCGTTTTGTAGCGGATATCCGGCTTTTTAGCCAGAATGCCAAGGCCGCTGCACGGGGCATCCACCAGAATGCGGTCGGCCAGCGGAAGCTTCGGATTCGGCTTGGTGGCATCGTTGCAGAGCGTTTCCACGTTGGAAAAGCCCATCCGCTCCACCGCCGCCCGAATGAGCCGGACCCGGTTCTCGGCGGCGTCACAGCTGACGAGCCGCCCGGTCCCCTGCATCTCTTCGGCCAGCAAAAGCGTCTTGCCGCCCGGAGCTGCGCACAGATCAAGGACCGTATCCCCCGGCTTCGCTTCCACGCAGAGCGCGGCAAGCTGGCTGGCCTGACCCTCGACATGGTAAGATCCCGCGCGGAACAAGTCGTTATCCGCAGGGCTTCCCTCGAATTTGGCCAGCACGCTGCCCGGAACGCTGCCCGGTTCGGCTTCCGCACCCAGCGCAGAAAGCTGCTCACAGAGCGTTTTGGCATCTGCCTTGAGTGGATTCGCCCGAAGGCTGGTCTTTCCTCCGTCAGCGGCATAGGTCAGGATGCCCAGCGCTTCTTCCGGGTAGTGCTTCCGGAGAAATCCCGCGACGTCCTTTCCCGCAGAGCCGAGCACCATCAGGCGCTCTGTCTCATTTTTGAACTTCGCCGCTTTCAAATCGTAACTGCACGCGCGGCGCAGAACGGCATTGACCAGCCCCGACGCGCTGGATTTTTTGAAGGTTCGGGTCAATTTGACAGCTTCGTTGACCGCCGCCGAAATAGGAACCTGCATATAGCGGGCCTGTGCCAGCGCCGAACGCAAAATTTCACGGACGGGAGCGTCCAGCTTGGCCAGCCCCTTGGGCAGAAACTGCGAAAGGATATAGTCCAGCGTACCCTGATGCTCAAGGACCGTGTAAAAAATCGCGCTGGCGAATGCTTTATCGCGGCCTTCCAGCTTCTGGCGCTTCAGCTCGGCGTCGAGGACCAGATTGGAAAAGCCATCCTGCTCCTGCCGGACCAGCGCCGCGACTGCCGCCGCGCGGGGATTTGCGCCGCTCACAGGGTATCCCCCGCTTTCAGGCGCAGACCGGCCGCATACGACGTGCCGTCCATCGGCTTTTTGCCCTCCGGAACGACATGTAGCAGCTGAACCGCCCCGTCAGCACAAGCCACCGTCAGCGGCTTCGTGGCCAGCACTGTGCCGGGAGCTTCTCCGTTCGAAGAAACCGCACGGCACTCGGTCACCTTGACCTTTTTGCCGCCGGAAGTCATGAACCATGCCATTGGCCACGGATTCATGCCGCGCACCCAGTTATGGATATGCTCTGCGGTGTCGGTCAGCTTGAACTCTGCCAGCTCTTTGTCAAGCATGGGGGCCAGCGTGGCCTTCTCGTGATCCTGCGGTTGCGGGGTCAGGGTCCCGGCTGCGATCTGCGGGATCGTCTCGCACAAAACGCGCGCACCCACCGCAGTCACGCGGTCGAACAGCTCTCCGCTCGTCTCTTCCGGGTCAATGGCGATCTTTTCGCAGACCAGAACATCACCGGTATCCAGCCCTTCGTCCAGCTGCATGATGGTCACGCCCGTTTCGGTGTCGCCATTCAGGACGGCCCACTGTACCGGCGCGCTGCCGCGGTATTTGGGCAGCAGCGAGACATGCAGGTTGATGCAGCCATATTTCGCGATGCTCAGTACGCTGGCGGGCAGCAGACAGCCATAGGCCACCACCACGATCAGTTCCGGCGCAAGGGCGCGGATGTTGGCATCCTCGCCGCCGTCCCGCAGGGTGCGGGGCTGGAACACCGGCGTGCCGTGCTCGAGCGCAACTTCTTTGACCGGCGGGGCCGTGAGCACCTGCTTGCGGCCCACTGGCTTATCCCGGCGGGTGTAAACGCCGCAGATCTCATGTCCGGCCGCGTAAAGCGCCTTCAGGCACTCGGCGGCGATATCCGGCGTTCCCATGAACAAAATGCGCATTACTGGTTTCCTTTCGCTTTGCGGGCAGCGGCGCGGCCCTCTTCGGTATCCTCATAGAAATACTCGCTGGACTGCATGATGGTGATGCCATCCAGATGGTCGTTCTCGTGCTGGATGCAGCGGGCCAGCAGACCTTCGGCCTCCAGTTCGAACCAGTTGCCGTTGCGGTCCTGTGCGCGGACCTTGACGGCCTCAGGACGGGTCACAGCACCGTTGTGGCCCGGGAAGGACAGGCAGCCCTCATAGGCCGTCTCCTCTTCCTCCGAGACGGCGAGGATCTCGGGGTTAACGAAATCGATGAACTTATACTCGTAATCCTCGGGGATCTCCTCCGGAGCATCGGTGGTGTCCCACACGACGAACAGGCGGCGGAGCATGCCCACCTGCGGGCCGGCCAGACCCACGCCGTCTGCGGCGATCATCGTCTCGCGCATGTCGTCCAGCAGGGTGGCCAGACGGTCATCAAAGGTGGTGACCGGGCGGCACACCTTGTTCAGGATGGGGTCGCCTTCTTTTACAATGTTACGGATAGCCATGTTATACCTCCAAAAATCGATGGTTCAGATATCACCGTCTGCGTGCAGATCGACCACGACCGTTGCCCTTGCGGGCAGCTTTTCCTGCTCGTAAAGGCTGAGCGTCTCCCGCATCAGATCGCGGAAGCGGCGGTCGTTGCGGCACTTGACGGTGAGTTTATAGCGATAATTTTCGTTGATCTTCTCAATATTTCCGGGCGTCGGCCCAAGGACCCGAAGCGGAAGGTCCGGCTGCTTGGCAGCCTGTTGGCCCAGAAGCGCAGAAAAGCGGGCGGCGGCGCGGGCCACTTCGATCTCCTTTGCGCCGGAGAACCCGACCACGCACAGTCCGCAGAACGGCGGGTACAGCCCCAGTTTCCGATAGGCGATCTCCTGCTCGAAAAAGGCGTCGTAATCCTGCGCGGCGGCAAGGTTCAAAACGGGGTTGTTCGGGTCTGTGGTCTGGATGATCGCATAGCCGGGGTCTTTGGCGCGTCCGCTTCGGCCCACCACCTGCGTGACAAGGCTGAACACCGTCTCATAGGAGCGGAATCCCTGTGCGAACAGCAGCGAATCGATGCCAAGAACACCCACAAGGGTGACGTCCTCGAAATCGAGGCCCTTAGCGACCATCTGCGTTCCCACCATGATATCATACTCGTGGCGGGCAAATTTTGCGAGAAGCTTTTCGTGAGCGTCCTTGGCGGCGGTGGAATCCTGATCCATCCGCAGCACCCGCGCCGTGGGGAATAGCTTCATCAGTTCCTCTTCGGCCTTTTGGGTCCCGAAGCCGCGGTATTGCAGCTTTCCGTCGCAGGTAGGACATTTTTGCGGCGGCGGGTCCAGCTGACTGCCGCAGTAATGGCAGAGCAGTTTGTGTGCTGATTTATGGTAGACCATCGGGACGCTGCACTTCTGGCACTTGAGCACCTCGCGGCAGTCCTCGCATTGGGCGATGGTCTGATATCCCCTGCGGTTGAGCAGAAGGATGGTCTGTTTTTTCGCATCGAGATTGCGGCGGATGGCGTCCTCAAGCGCAAGGCTGATCTCGCGCGGGTTTCCGGAAGCCAGTTCTGCCCGCATATCGACGATCTCGACCTTGGGCAGCGGATTCCCGCCGTAGCGCTGGGTCAGCCGCACCAGCTGGGTCCGGCCATGCTGGGCCGCATAATAGCTCTCGGTGCTGGGGGTCGCGCTGGCCAAAAGCAGAAGCGCGCCGTTCTCTGCCGCACGCTGGCGGGCCACCTCGTGGGCGGAATAGCGGGGTGCAGATTCGGAACGGTAGGTGTGCTCCTGCTCCTCGTCGATAATGACAAGGCCGATGTTTTCCAGCGGCGAAAAGATGGCGCTTCGGGTCCCGACCACGATATCCGCGCCGCCGTCTTGGATCATCTGCCATTGGAGCAGCCGCTCGGTGTGGTTCAGCGCCGAATGCTGCACCGCTACCCGTTTGCCGAACTGGCTCTTCAGCCGCAGGATCATCTGCGGCGTCAGGCTGATCTCCGGCACGAGCACCAGCGCCCGCCGCCCCAGCTGCAAGCAGCGCTCGATGAGCTTGAGGAACACCAGCGTTTTTCCGCTGCCCGTCACGCCGTAGAGCAGCGCCGAATGCGGGGCGGTATCTTCCAGATGCGGCAGCAGTGCCTCATAGGCCGCTTGCTGTTCTGCTGTTAAGAGAATGGGTTCATTTTTCAGCGGAATGCTCGAATACAGATCGATGGATTTGTTCACCTTGCTGCATTGGAGCACCCCTTTGGTGCAGAGGTTGTCCAGCACCGCACGGCTGATGCCCTTTTCTTCCAGCTCGGTCTGGGTGCGCTCTCCCCCGCTCAGAAGCGCCACCGCCGCCAGCTGCTTGGCCGTCGGCTTGGGCTTCGCCGGGAGCGTCCCGACCAGCTGATATGCGTTTTCAGTGTGGCGGACCAGCTGTTTTTGGAGCACCGGCGTCACGCCATCGGCGGCCACGGCCGGTTTGTACTGCGCCCCATACGGAATGACCGCCTTGACGGCTTCATAATAGGTGCAGAAGGTACGCTCTTTCAAAAAGTGGACCAGCCGCAGAAGCTCCGGCGTCAGACAGGCCGAGGCCGGGGCGACGTCGAACAGGAATTTCAGCTTGGAATTTTCCGGTTCAGCGTCACAGGCCAGCACCACGCCCATCCGGGCGCGGCTGCCCCGCCCAAACGGGACCAGCACCATGCTGCCCAAGCGGACCGCGTCCTGCTGATCCGGCATGACGGCGTAGGTATACAGTTTATCAAAGTGGAAGGTCGCGTTGCTGACGGCGACCCCTACCGTTTTTGGCATTCAAGATGCTCCTTCGGGTTGGACTCAGTGTGCCAGTCCGGCACGCTGGCAGATGACCTGATACAGTTCCTGTGCGCAGGTCTCCACCTCATTATTGACCAGTTTCAGCGTGAACTGATCCTGCTGGGCCAGTTCGTTCTGCGCGGTGGCCAGACGCCCGCGAATGCTCTCTTCGGTCTCCGTGCCGCGGCCGCGCAGACGGCGCTCCAGCTCTTCCACAGACGGCGGAAGCAGAAACACAGTCGTTGCGCCCGGGAACATCCGGCGGATGTTGGCCGCACCGTGGACATCAATGACCAGAACGACCAGCTTTCCGGCGTTCAGACGCTTGTTGATCTCCTCGCGGAGGGTCCCGTAGTAATTGCCGTTATAGAAGTTGTACTCGACCACCTGATCCTGCTCGATGAGCTGTTTGAACTGCTCCTGCGTGCGGTAGTAGTAATCGACGCCTTCCTGCTCGCCGGGGCGGGGTGCACGGGTGGTGGCAGAAACGGTCTTTTCGATCTCCGGATGTGCGGCCCGCAGCGCGCCGACCACGCTGTCTTTTCCCGTTCCGGCTGCGCCGGAGACAACAAACAGATACTTTTCGTTTTCCATGTTATGACTGCTCCTCTTCTGTCACTTTGCCTTCGGCCTGACCGGCGGCGCGGCTGGCCACCGTTTCGGGCTGAAGGGCGGATAGTACGACATGGTCGGAGTCCATGACCAGCACCGCACGGGTGCTGCGCCCATACGAAGCATCGATCAGCATCCCGCGCTCCCGCGCTTCCTTGACCAGACGCTTGACCGGCGCCGAGTCCGGGCTGACGACCGCGACCACACGCCCTGCATTGACCAGATTGCCAAAGCCGATGTTGATGAGCTTCATACGTTCCTCCGATCCGAATGT
Organism: uncultured Faecalibacterium sp.; assembly: GCA_900551435.1. Lineage (GTDB taxonomy): Bacteria > Bacillota > Clostridia > Oscillospirales > Ruminococcaceae > Faecalibacterium. The sequence continues at coordinate 45,184 of URVW01000007.1, read as the reverse complement.
TTCAAAGGCTTACTCGAGATTTTGGATCTGCTCGCGGATCTTCTCGATCTCCGCTTTCATATCCACGACCACGCGGGTGATATCAAGGTCCTGACACTTGGAACCGATGGTGTTTGTCTCACGGTTCAGTTCCTGCGTCAGGAAGTCCAGCTTGCGGCCCACCGGCTCGTCCAGTTCCAGAATCGAACGGTACTGCGCGATATGGCTGCGCAGACGGACGGTCTCTTCGTCCACGGCGGTCTTGTCGCCGAAGATGGCTGCTTCGGTCAGGACACGGGCATCGTCGATGTTGCGGTCCTCGAGGATGACTTTCAGTTTCTCATACAGGCGGTTGGTGTAGGCTTCCACCCGGCCGGCGCTCAGCGTCTCCACCTTGCCGACACACTCTTCGAGGAAGCACAGGCGGGACTCGACGTCCGCCTTCATCTTTGCACCCTCTGCGGCGCGCATCTCCACAAAGCGGTCCAGCGCCTGTGCGGTGACAGCGGAGACGTCCTCCCACAGCTGCTCCTCATCGACATCCGCGTGGCGGGTTGCGAGGACATCCGGGAAGCGGGCGATCAGACTTGCAGTCGTGTCATTCTTGATGCAAAGGTCCTCGGACAGGTCGCGGAGCGCCTGCTGATAGCTGTGGGCCAGCTCCTTGTTGACGGTGACCACCGTATCCGCCGCCTCGACGTTCTGAACGGTCAGGCTCAGTTCCACCTTGCCGCGGGTCACCCGCTCGTTCAGCTGCTTTTTCAGGCGGCTGTCCATGTAGCTGCAGGTGCGGGGCATCCGGGACGAATACTCAAAGTAGCGGGAATTGACGCTGCGCAGTTCCACCGTGATCTCTCGGCCGTTGCGTACTGCCGTACCGCGGCCAAAACCGGTCATACTTAAAATCATGGTCTTATTTCCTCTTCTGACAAAGGTTTTTTGCGGACAATTTTCAGTATATGTATCCGCGTTTGGGCACACCCGCCCATGTTACGATACATATGCTATCATTTTACTCTGATAGCCCCGTTTTTGCAAGCAATGCGGCGAAAAAATCAGATTTTGCCCCGAAAAAGTCACACAAACGACACAGATGCCTACAGAATACAAAAAGCCCCCCGCAAAACGCGAGGGGCTTCGGGATCTAATTAGACAGGATGAGACTGATTGGTGTAGTCTGCGTGATCGGCATCAACGCCCTGCTTCTTAGCGTTGCGCTTCTCGAAGAACTTGGGTGCGACCTGCGGGAACATTGCGTAGGTCAGAACGTCCTCTTCCTGCGTTGCCCACTTGGCAGCTTCTGCCTTCAGCTTGTCCATCTCAGGAGCGAGGGTGTCAGCAAAGCGGCAGGTGATGGGCTTCTCGTCGCCCAGGATCTTCTTGGTGAACTCGGGGCTGATGGGAGCGGGAGTCTTGCCGTAGTCGCCGTGGACCAGACCCTTGAACTCCTTGGTGACCATCTTGTAACGCTCGCCGAGGATGACGTTGAACACGGCCTGCGTGCCAACGATCTGGCTGGTGGGGGTGACCAGCGGAGGATAGCCGGCGTCCTCACGAACGCGGGGGATCTCAGCCAGCACGTCGTCCAGCTTGTCCTCCTTGCCAGCGTCCTTCAGCTGCTTCAGCATGTTGGAGAACATGCCGCCCGGGACCTGATACAGCAGGGTGTTGGCATCGACGCCCAGAGACTTCGGGCTGATCTGGCCGTTGGCAATGTACTTCTCACGCAGCTTTGCGAAGTATGCACGGACGACATTCAGCTGCTTCAGGTCCAGACCGGTGTCGTAGTCCGTGCCCTGCAGGGCAGCGACCAGACTCTCGGTGGCCATGTGGCTCGTGCCGCAAGCCAGAGGGCTCATGGCGGTATCAACGATATCTGCACCAGCCTCGATGCCCTTCAGCAGGGACATGGAAGCCAGACCAGCGGTATAGTGGCTGTGGATATCCACAGGGATGGACAGAGTGCTCTTCAGCTCCTTGACCAGATCGTAGCAGGTGTACGGAGTCAGCAGACCGGCCATATCCTTGATGCAGATGGAGTTTGCACCCATCTCCTCGAGGGTCTTGGCGTACTTGACATAGTACTCGTTGTTGTGGACCGGGCTGAGGGTGTAGCTGATGCAGCCCTGAACGTGTGCGCCTTCCTTGTTGGCAGACTTGATGGCGGTCTGCAGGTTGCGGGGATCGTTCAGTGCGTCGAAAATACGGATGACGTCGATGCCGTTTGCAACGGACTTCTGAACGAAGTACTCGACGGCGTCATCTGCGTAGGGACGATAGCCCAGCATGTTCTGGCCGCGGAACAGCATCTGCAGCTTCTGATGGGGCAGCTCCTTGCGCAGGATGCGCAGACGCTCCCACGGATCCTCGTCGAGGAAGCGGATGCAGCTGTCGAATGTTGCACCGCCCCAGCACTCAACCGAGAAATAGGGGATCTTATCCATTTCGGGCAGGATAGGACGCATCTCATCCATCGTCATACGGGTAGCCAGCAGAGACTGGTGAGCATCACGCAGGACGACTTCCGTAATCTTGATCGGCTTTTTGGCCATGGTTGTCACCTCTCCCTTCGTTCTTAGTTCATGGAGACCAGAACGTCACCGGAGTTGACGGTGTCGCCCTTGTTGACGTTGATGGAAGCGACCGTGCCGTCCTGAGGAGCGACGATCTCATTCTCCATCTTCATAGCCTCGAGGATGACCAGCACGTCGCCAGCCTTGACAGAAGCGCCGGCTGCGACCTTGACATCCAGAATGTTACCAGGCATGGGAGCCTTAACGCTGACAGCGCCGGCAGCACCTGCGGGAGCAGCAGCCTTGGGAGCGGCGGCAGGAGCAGCCGGAGCCTTGGGAGCAGCGGGAGCAGCAGCAACCGGAGCAGCACCTGCGGCGGTCTCTTCAACGGAGACGCTGTAAGCAACGCCATTGACGGTAATATTGTAGTACTTCATGGAAGAATCCTCCTGAACAAAATCGATTCGTTTTATTCTATGTACGTTTTACGTTCGAAACGCTTACAGGGCCATGTTGCCGTGCTTCTTGGGCAGACGTGCAGCACGCTTGGTGCTCAGCAGCTCAAAAGCAGCCACAACGCTGGCGCGTGCATTGGCAGCGTCGCAGGTCATGTCAGCAGCACCGCATGCCACAGCGTTGGCAGCGCTACACACCTCAGCGGTGTAAGCAGCAGCCTTGGCGTTGGTCGCAGCAATGATGTTATCGGAAGCGTCGATCTCAGCCTTGTACAGGACGGAGACAGCGGCGTTCGGCTCCAGAGCGCTGACGGTGCAGCCGTTGACAGCGATCTTCAGGTCTGCATTTGCCAGAGCAGTGTAGACGGGGCCGACAGCCTTGCCAGCCAGCACAGCGACCTTTGCGGTGGTCGCATCTGCATAGGTAGCAGCCAGACGGGCAGCCTCGCGGATGCCGCCGGCGATGTCATCGGTAGAGCTGGGAACGAAGCCCTTGGTATCCACGATGGTCAGCACAGGGACGCTGAAAGCGTCGCACAGGCGGACAAAACGGGAAGCCTTGGACACGCAGTTGTGGCACAGCTGCTCGCCGGTCGCCACGACGCCCACAGCATTGCCGCCGATGGTAGCGAATGCGGTGTAGACGCTCTTGCCGAAGCCAGCAAACAGCTCCACAGCGCTGTCCTTATCGATCAGGGCAGCAGCAGCCTTCTCAGGGGCAGCGCCAGCAGTCAGAACAGCGGTGGGCTGCTCGAACTCGAAGATGGCGGGGCCAGTCAGATTGTTTGCGGGCAGCAGACCCACGATGTGGGCAGCCTTCTCAGCAGCTTCTTCAGCGGATGCAGCCACGATGGCAGCAACACCAGCCTTGGCAGCAGCCTCAGCAGAACCTGCGCCGGGGACCTTGTCGCCCTTGGCAGCAGAGGTGAACGGAGCGGTGAAGAATAGCTCAGCGTCCTTTGCCATCACGCAGACATCTGCGCTGGCAGCATTCAGAGCGCTGGTCCCGCCGCACACGCCGGTGACGACAGCCACCTGCGGGACAACGCCGGACACCTTTGCGATGGCAGCGGTCAGCTTGGCACTGGCAGTCAGAACGTCCAGACCCTCGGCCAGCTTTGCGCCGACAGAGTTGTAGAACGTGACCACCGGGCAGCCCGTCTGAGCAGCCATCTCGAGGACCTTGATGTTCTTCTCAACGTCCTTAACGGTAACAGCCTCGCCGTTCTGGTAGACGGCATAGGCCTGCTGACCAGCCGCATAGCCACAGGCAGCGCTCACCGCGCCGTCCGCAAACAGTGCGGTATATTCCCCGTCATCGAAAAACTTGGCGAGGATTTCTCCTTTGTTGATCTTTGAAGCCATGGTAAGACCTCCTGCTTTGTCTATTTTGAGCTTTCAAAATTAGTCTTATTATACAATAATTTTCCAGAATTCTCAAGTGCCGCCCGCCCTGTTTTTGAAGAAAAATTTCACAATCTTTTCCGTTTCGGGGTCTGCGGCATTGTTCTGCCCGACGAAGGCGGTCGAAAAGCGTTACTTTCTCCGCTTTGCGCCAGTGCTGCCCTTCCCGACCGGGCCGCGGGGGCGGCGCTCGGCGGCGCGGGACTGCAGAGCAGCCGAGCGGGTCTGTGCGCGGCCCTTGGCAGCAGCGGCACGCAGACCGTTGACCTCCGCCTTGGTCAGCTCACGGTAAGTCCCCGGCTTGAGCATGCCCAGCTTGACAACACCCTCCGCGTTGCGCTTCAGGCGGACGACTTCCAGACCGACTGCCTCGCACATCCGGCGGATCTCGCGGTTCTTGCCCTCTTTCAGGGTCATCTCCATGACGGTGCGGCCCGGCTCGTCGGTGACGACATTGATGGCGCAGGGCATCGTCTTGGTCCCATCGTCCAGCACGACGCCGGAGCTCATCTTCAGGATCTGCGCTTCCTCTGCACGGGGCTGGACCGTGACGCGGTACAGCTTAGAGATGCCGCCGGACGGATGGGTAACGGCCTGTGCGAATGCGCCGTCGTTGGTCATCAGCAGCAGACCCTCGCTGTCCTTATCCAGACGGCCCACCGGATACAGGCGGGCGGGGATGTCGCTCACAAGGTCCATGACGGTCTTGCGGCCCAGCTCGTCGCTGGCGGTGGTGACATAGCCGCGGGGCTTGTACAGGGCCAGATAATAGAGCTGCTGGTTCTTCTGGATGTAGATGCGCTCGTCATCCACATGCAGGACGTCCCGGTTGGGGTCCATCTTGTCGCCGACCTTGACCGGATGGCCGTTGACCTTGACGCGGCCCTCCGCAATGATCTGCTCTGCTGCGCGGCGGGAGCAAAGCCCCTGCTCGCTCATGATTTTCTGAATACGTTCTTCTGCCATAGTGAATTACTCCTTGTGCGCCTCCCGGCGCTCAAAACGCACGTTGGAACGTGCTCTATCAAAACTGCGGGTCGGAAGCCCGCAGTTACGGCGATGGGTTTGGTGTTTACTGCTCTTTTGCAGATTCTTCGGAAACTGCGGCGGGCGCTGCCTTTTCGTCCTTTTTCAGGAGGGCGCTGACCTTCTCCACCAGTTCGGGAATCATCGTCAGGGCGCGGTCCACAGTGTTGGAGCTGTCGGCCAGCTGGATGGTGCGGACGCAGCCGTCCTTGACCACCAGAAATGCCACGGGCTGGATGTTGACACCGGCGCCAGAGCCGCCGCCGAACAGATCCTTGTTTGCAGCATTCTTGCCGTCGAAGTCCGTGCCGGCGGAAGCAAAGCCAAAGCTCAGCTTGGAAACCGGCAGGATGGTCGTGCCGTCCTCGGTGGTGATCGGCTTGCCGATGATGGTGTTAGAATCCACCATCTGACGGATCTTGTCCATCGTGACGTTCATTAAACCTTGAATCGGATGCTCAGCCATAAATTCGGCCTCCTTATTTCAATACTGGGAGTTTCCTCCCCGGAACACTTCCCCATCTTGGACGGAAAAGCGGACACACCATACAGATATATTATAGCAGAATCAGAGGAACACGTCGAGTACTTTTTCGCGCCAAAGCTCGTAAAGAACGCGCAGAGCGGTGAAAGCGATGGAATACGCCTGTGCCGAAACACGGAACGAAACGTAGTCCTCCACAGTCGGCTCTGCGGAACCGAAATCCGGGAGCAGACGCAGCTGTTCAAAATCCAGATAAACAAAACGGTCGAGGAAGCCCAGTGCGCTGTACAGCCAGACGTTCAGCTTTCCGTAACTGCGGGCGGCCTCGGCGGGGTCGCCGTCGCCGCGGACGCCAAGGCAGACATTGATCTTCGTGATGCGCAGCGCCCCGATGATCGCTTTTGTCAGCGTGCCCGCCCCCCGCAGGATAGAGCAGAGAACATTCAAGGTCAGCTTTGCCTTTTTGCGGGGCGTCGCGGGCTGTTTGGGTTTCGGCTCGGCGGGCTTATTTGCCGCTTTTTTCGCTTTGCGGTCTGCCCGCCATGCACGGAACCGGGCCTTCAGTTTTCCAAAAATGCCTTTGGGTTCCTCCGGTTCGGCGGGCGGTTCCGGCTTCGGATACTGAAACACCGGGAACGTGATTCCCAGCGCTCCGGCCTTGACGGTCAGCGTGCTCTGCTCCCACGCGACATCCACGCAGAAGGGGCAGAGCAGCAACAGCACCGCCAGCACCAAAAAGATGAGCAGCAAAATACCGATGCATTTTAATAGGAAGAGGAGCACCGCTCCCAGCACTCCCAGAATGCTCCCGATGATGGTCATACAGCTCCCCCACTTTCTGTTTCTGAGTGGATGGGCGGCAGGTCGTCCAAGCTGGACAGGCCAAAGCAGCGCAGGAACACATCCGTCGTCCGGAACGCGACCGGGCGTCCGGGCAGGTCGAGCCGTCCGGCTTCTTCGATCAGGCCCTTTTCCAACAAGCTCGACACGCTGGACGAGGAATCCACGCCGCGCACCTTCTCGATGAACGCACGGGAAACGGGCTGGTTATAGGCAATGACCGTCAGCGTTTCCATGGCCGCAGGACCCAGCGGCGCGGAGCGGCGGGTGTCCATCACGCGGCGGACACACTCGGCGAAGTCGGCCTTGGTCGCCAGCTGCCAGTGAGTGTTCAGGTGGAGCAGACACAAACCGCTGTCCTCTCGGGCATAGCGCACCCGCAGGTCCTCGAGCGCCGGTTCCACGCTGGCCAGCGGGACCTGCAGCGCCTGTGCCAGCTTTTCCGCGCTGATCGGCTCCGCATAGGCAAAGAGCATCGCTTCCACAGCGGCTCTGATCTTTTTCTGATTCATGGCTTCTCCTTTGTGCGTTCCAGATGCCCGCGGTGCATCGTCAGCTGGCCTTCCGGGCCAAGCGTGACCCGCCCGCCGCGCACCAGTTCCAGCAGAGCCAGAAACGTTGCCACGTTGGCTCCCCGGCTCTGGCGGCGGGAAAACAGCTGCTTCATCGTCCCGACGCCGCCTGTGATGAGCCGGCGCAGGATATACACCACGCGGCTGCTCACCGACACCTGCGGGGCCGCGACCAGCGGTTCGAACTGTTTCTGGGTGGGCTGGCGGCGCAGGACTGCCGTTCGGCCCGAAAGCGCTTTCCAGCAGTCGGCCAGTACCTGCGGCGAATGGAACAGATCATAGGTCGTGTCCCATTCCATCTGTAAGGGCGCGCGGACGAACACCGGCGCTTGGTCGGCGCACTCCCGCAGCTGGGCGGCCATCCGGCGGCACTGGTCGTATTCGATCAGCTGACCGGTCAGCTCCTGCTTCATCCGCTCGCCCTTTTCGCTGCGGGGCAGGAGCAGATAGCTCTTCATCTCGACCAGATGCGCCGCCATCTCGATAAAGGCGCTGGCGATCTCGGGGTCTGTCTCCCCTGCCGATCCCACCGCATGGGTGTACTGGTCGATCAGCTCCAAGATCGGGATGTTGTGCAGGTCCATCTTGTGCTTCTGCACCAGTGTCAGCAGCAGTTCCAGCGGGCCTTCGAAATCTTCCAGATGAAAGGTCAGTTCCTCTGCCACTCAGATCACCGCCCCAATGGAGGCATAGTAGGCCGAGAACGCGATCTGGTCGATGTAGCCCGTGCCGAGGTCCAGCAGGTCCCACACGACCCCGTTCAGGACCGTCAGCGGGCCGTCCAGAAATCCGCCCCAGACTGCCGCCAGCAGGATGACCATAATGACCCGTTCGTACTTCATCATCCCAAAATAGATTCGTTCCGGCAGGACCGCCAGCAGCACCCGGCTGCCATCCAGTGGCGGGACCGGGATGAGGTTGAACACCGCAAGGCTGACGTCCATCATCACTAAGTATTGGAGGAACCGGGCTGCGAAAACCGTCACTTCCGTGACCGGCGCCCAGTAATAGAGCAGCTTCCAGACCACCATGGCGAAATAGGCCAACAGCAGATTCGCCACCGGGCCGGCCAGGGCCGTGAGTGCCATGCCGAGCTTCGGATTTTTGAAATTGCGCGGGTCGGTCGAGACCGGCTTTGCCCAGCCCACCCCGGCAAACACCATGCACAGCGTGCCCAGAAGGTCGAAATGCTTGAACGGGTTCAGCGACAGCCGCCCCTCGCGCTTGGCGGTGGGGTCGCCCAGAAGCCACGCTGCCAAGGCATGGCCCGCCTCATGGAACGGGATGGCGACCAGCGCCACCAGCGTCCGGATCAGATAATAAAGTCCGCGTGCGGTCATGTTTTTCTCCTAACCGTAGATTATTTTGTTCCTATTGTACTATTTTTTTCGTTTTCAGACAAGGGTTTGGGCCGCAGATGAAAAAATGCTGCAAAAATTTTCAAAAAGCCCTTGCATTTTTCTCGATTCTCTGATACAATAGTCAAGCTGATTATTTTGAATTCCTTACTTCACTGCTAGGAGGTGCAAGTATCATGGCTAAGTGTGAATGCTGCGGCAAGGGCGTTACCTTCGGTATTAAGGTCTCTCACTCCCATCGCCGTTCCAACCGTACCTGGAAGCCGAATGTCCGTCGTGTCAAGGCGGTCGTGGAGGGTTCTCCCAAGTATATCTACGCATGCTCCCGTTGCCTGCGCGCTGGCAAAGTCACCCGCGCTGTCTAATCTGCTGCATGTTGCCGGTCACTTTGTCGAGTGGCCGGCTTTTTTGTTATCCGAGGAGGTTTAGACCATGGCTCTGCCGAATGACCCCATCATGCTTTTGAGCATGGTGAACCTGAAACTGCGCGACTTCTACCCCAGTCTCGATGCCCTGTGCGACGATCTGGACGAGGACAAGGCCGCCCTGTGCGCAAAGCTCTCTGCCGCCGGGTACGAGTACGACTCGGCGCGAAATCAATTCGTATAAATTGAGGAGGATGCTTCCCATGATGCAAGGTACTTATTATAAGGAATGGAGCCGGATGCTCGGCCGTGAGATGGAATTCAAGGTCTACGGAACAGCGGGCGTTCCGGTGCTGGCCCTGCCCGCACGGGGTGGCCGTTTTTACGACTGGGAGAACAACGGGATGCCGGATGCGGTGGCTTCGTTGCTGAATGCCGGCAAAATTCAGCTGTTCACAGCCGACGGCATCGATGCTGAGAGCCTGTTGGCCGGGGACGTCTCGCTCCGCCGCCGTGCCGAGATGCAGGAAAAGTATTTCAACTACCTTTCCAGTGAGCTGGCCGCCCGCATCCGCGAACTGAACGGTGACAAAAAGGCCGCGATCTGGTGTGTCGGTGTCGATACCGGTGCAGTTCAGGCCGTCAACTGCCGTCTGCGCCGCCCGGAGGTGTTCGCGGGAGCCATCGGCCTGTCCGGCCTGTACAACGTCACCCGTTTTCTGGGCGACACCACCGACGACCTTGTTCTGCGGAACGCTCCCCTCGCCGCTCTGGCCGAGGACGGCATCCTTGACAAAAAACTTCTCGCCAAGGCCGAGGAGAACAGCCTGATCCTCTGCGCCGGTCAGGGCGGCTACGAAAACGACGCGCTGGCCGACACCCGCGCGCTTTCGGCCGCGCTGGAAGCTGCCGGTCTGCCCGCTCATTGCGAGATCTGGGGCAGTGACGTCTCCCACGACTGGTATTGGTGGGGCAAGGAACTGAACCTGTTCGCCCAGCGCGTGTTTGGCTGAGAAAAGGAGAACCTTTATGTCTGAATTTATCATCGGTGCACGCGGCCATGACTTTGGCCGTCATACCCCCGAAGAGCTGTTTTCTTCCATCGGCAAGGCTGGTTTTTCCTGCACCCAGCTGGCCTACACCAAGGCCATCGAGGGCGTCAAGAGCTATGCGGACGTGACGCCGGAACTGGTCGAAGCCACGAAAGCCGCTGTGGCCGCTTCCGGCGTTTCCATCGCCGTGGACGGCACTTATGTGGAGCTGGGCTACGCTGACGAGGACAAGCGCCGCGCCGAAGTTGCCAAGGCACTGAGCCAGATTTCGGTCGCCAAGGCGCTGGGCGCTGGCTGCATGGGCAGCGAGACGACCAACATGGCCAAGCAGCCCGGTGTGACCCGCAAGGAAGCACAGGAAGCGCTGCTGCGGAGTCTGGGCGAAATTCTGCCCGCCTGTGAAGAGCAGGGCGTTTTGTTCGCTGTGGAATGCGTCTATTACCACGCCATGAATACCCCCGAGGCGGTCAAGATGGTGTTGGATACCATCGCCAGCCCCAACCTGCGCATCATCTGCGACCTTGCAAACTACGTCGGCCCGGAAAACGCTTCCGTGGACGCCCAGCGCCGCATCTGGGACAAGGTCGGCAGCTGGTATGGTGACAAGATCACCGCCGTTCACTTCAAGGGGCAGAACTTCCAGCCGGATGGAACGCTGTATTCCACCTCGCTGGAGGATTCCTGCGTGGATTACGCGGGCGGCTTTGCGATGCTCAAGCAGATGCCGCAGAGGGTCCTTCCCGTTCTGCGCGAGGAAGCGGTTCCCGCAAAAGCGGCCAGCGACATTGCATTCATGCGGAAATTCTGCGAATAATTTTTGATTCTTGGCCCGGTGCTGGCGCTTTCTGCCCTGCATCGGGCTTTTTTGCTGTTCCGTGTGTTCACAAAATATTAACATTTGAAATTGCATCTCCTACTTGTTCCGTAGGACAAACTGTGCTACAATAACATCGCACGATAGATACCCCCATGGGGTAATTGAAAGGAGTTGTTTCCATGAGCGAAGCGACCAAAATCCCTTCCTGCTGCCACGGCGAAGGAACCATTTCTCCCTGCTGTGCCAACACCACAGCGGACACCGAACGACCGGAGAGCGGACCGGCAGAGACGATCTCTTCCTGCTGCTGCCGCCACAAAAAGCGGACAGCGGAAGAATACAAAAGCCTCATCCACCGGCTGAACCGCATCGAAGGGCAAATTCGCGGCATCCGCGGCATGGTGGAAAAAGACGTTTACTGCGCTGACATTCTGGTGCAGGTCGCGGCGGCAAATTCGGCCCTGAACAGCTTTACCAAAGAGCTTCTCAGCCAGCATGTCCGCACCTGCGTGGCAGACGACCTGCGGGAAGGCAGCGATGAAAAGCTCGATGAGCTGCTGAAATTGCTGCCAAAACTCATGAAATGACCCTTTTCGGATACCCTAAGCATCCTCAGGAGTGAAACTATGGAACAATACAACGTTACCGGCATGAGCTGCGCGGCCTGCTCTGCCCGGGTGGAAAAGGCCGTGAAGAACGTCCCCGGCGTCACGAGCTGCTCGGTCAGCTTGCTGACCAACTCGATGGGCGTGGAAGGCACAGCCAGCGCTTCCGCCATCATCAAAGCCGTGCAGGACGCTGGCTACGGGGCCAGCCCGAAATCCAACAGCGCGACATCCGCCCCGGACCCCAGCGCCGATCTGGACGCCCTTGCGGATCACGAGACACCCAAACTGAAAAAGCGGCTGATCGCATCGCTGATCTTTTTGGCCGTTCTGATGTACTTTTCGATGGGCCACATGATGTGGGGCTGGCCGCTCCCCCACTGGTTCGACGGCAACCACATCGCGATGGGCCTTGTTCAGCTTCTGCTGGCGGGCATCGTCATGGTCATCAACCAGAAGTTCTTCATCAACGGCTTCAAAGGCCTCATCCACCGTGCGCCCAACATGGATACGCTGGTGGCGCTGGGTTCTTCGGCCAGCTTCATCTGGAGCACCTACGCCCTGTTCGCCATGACGGACGCCCAGCTCCACGGCAATGACGAGATGGTCATGCACTATATGATGGAGTTCTACTTCGAGTCGGCCGCCATGATCCTGACCCTCATCACCGTGGGCAAGATGCTGGAAGCCCGCTCCAAGGGCAAGACCACGGACGCCCTGAAAAGTCTGATGAAGCTCGCCCCCAAAACGGCCACCCTACTTCGGGACGGTGAAGAGGTCAGCGTGCCCATCGCAGAAGTACGCAAAGGCGACGTTTTTGTGGTCCGCCCCGGCGAGAACATCCCCGTGGACGGCATCGTGCTGGAAGGTTCCAGCGCCGTGAACGAAAGCGCCCTGACCGGCGAGAGCATCCCGGTGGACAAGGCCGAGGGCGACAAGGTCTCGGCGGCGACCACCAACCAGTCCGGCTTCCTGCGCTGCGAAGCCACCCGCGTCGGCGAGGACACCACGCTGGCCCAGATCATCAAGATGGTCAGCGATGCCGCTGCCACCAAAGCACCCATCGCAAAAATCGCCGATACGGTGTCTGGTTTCTTTGTTCCGGCGGTCATTTCCATCGCTGTGCTGACAACCATCGTCTGGCTGCTGCTGGGCCGCGAGTTCGGCTATGCACTGGCCCGCGGCATTTCGGTGCTGGTCATCAGCTGCCCCTGCGCGCTGGGTCTGGCGACGCCGGTCGCCATCATGGTCGGCAACGGCCTTGGTGCAAAAAATGGCATCCTGTTCAAGACGGCAGCTTCGCTGGAAGCGGCGGGCCGCACGCAGATCGTTGCGCTGGATAAGACCGGAACCATCACCAGCGGCGAACCCAAGGTGACCGACATCCTGCCCGCAGAGGGCGTCAGCGAAAACGAGCTTCTGACGCTGGCCGCCGCGCTCGAACGCAAGAGCGAGCACCCGCTGGCCAAGGCCGTTCTCGCCTACACTGAGACGGCACACATCAACGCGCCTGAAGTCTCCGATTTCGCGGCTCTGCCCGGAAACGGTCTGGCCGCAAAGCTGGACGGCATGGAGATTTACGGCGGCAATGCGTCCTTTATTGAAACGAAAGTCCCCGTTTCCGCCGCATTGAAAGAACAGGCTTCTGCGCTTGCCAACGAGGGCAAGACGCCGCTTTACTTCGGCGGTGCGGGCCGTCTGCTGGGTGTGGTCGCTGTGGCCGATACCATCAAAGAGGACAGTCCCCGCGCCATCCGCGAACTGCAGAATATGGGCATCCGGGTCGTGATGCTGACTGGCGACAACCAGCGCACCGCAGACGCCATCGGCCGGCAGGCGGGCGTCGATGAGGTCATCGCGGGCGTTCTGCCGGACGGCAAGGAAGCCGTCATCCGCAAGCTTCAGGAAGCGGGCAAGGTCGCCATGGTCGGCGACGGCATCAACGATGCACCCGCACTGACCCGCGCCGACACCGGCATCGCCATTGGTGCGGGCACGGATGTCGCTATCGATGCGGCTGACGTCGTGCTGATGAACTCCAAGCTCTCCGATGTGCCCGCCGCCATCCGCCTGAGCCGCGCAACCCTGCGCAACATCCACGAAAACCTGTTCTGGGCATTCATTTATAATATCATCGGCATCCCTCTGGCCGCCGGTGTGTTTATCCCGTTCGGTCTGACGCTGAACCCGATGTTCGGCGCGGCCGCCATGAGCCTGTCGAGCTTCTGCGTTGTCAGCAATGCTCTGCGGCTGAACCTGTTTGATCTGCACAGCACCAAGCACGACCACCCGCTTTCCAAATCCAAGACTTCTGCCCTGCCCGCTGTCTCCGCACAGCCCGCAGCCGTTGAAGATAGATCCAATGTCAAGGAGGATAACACCATGAAAAAAACTCTGCATGTTGAAGGTATGATGTGCGGCCACTGTGAGGCCCGCGTGAAGAAGGCTCTCGAGGCTCTGCCCGAGGTCAGCGAGGCTGTGGTCAGCCACGAAGCTGGCACGGCCATCGTCACGCTGAACGCTGATGTCTCCAACAATGCCCTGAAAAAGGCCGTTGAGGATCAGGATTACAAAGTGACCGGCATCGAATAACAACGCCAACAAAAAGGCCCTCTCCGCCTTGTCTCTGTCCGCTGGAACGCGGCAGAGCAGGGTCCGGAGAGGGCCTTTTTTGTTATCATTCGCTGAATTTTTGTGCGCCAGCCGTTTTCAGCCAGCGCAGGGCGGCGGCATCGAGCAATGCAAGCACACCGACCACCAGCGCCATGGCTCCCGCAACAGGCAGCTTCAACGACAGCAGCATCACCACCACGCAGAGCAAAGACGCCCCTGCCCAGCTTCCAAACAGCGCCAGAAAACAGAACGGACTTTGCTTGATGACCACCGTTTCGCTGGTCCAGTGGAAGCTTGGATGCAGAACGCCTAATATCAGGCCGACCGATGCTGAGTCAAAAACATACAGAACAACGAGCAAAACCGAGAGAAATGCATCCAGTGGCCCAGCACCCAAAACTGCCAGCACACAGATTTCACAGAACAATGCGGGCGGGAGCGTCAGCAACAGATGAAGTTCCAGCTTTGCGCGGAGGACCTGCCACCCAGTCACCGGCAGACTTTGCAAAAGCCACAGGCTCTCCCCTTCCAGCGAGACGGAAGGAGCGGTCAGGAAGTTCGTCCCTGCCGCCAGCGCAATGAAAAACGCTGCGAACATCGGGCCGTATTCCGGCGACGGGAGCCGCGCGGCCAGCGCCCGAAGCGGTTCCGCCTTCCACAGCGCCGCACCGCCAAGAACCAACAGCCCTACGGTCCCCATGCTGCAGTTCAGCAGATAGGCCGCGCTGTTTCCCAGATGAAGCAGTTCCCGCCGGAGCAGCGTCCGCCGAAGCGAAACTTTTTTCGATGTTCTGAAGGATTTCTTCTTTGTCTCAGTCCCGTTGCGGGTAGTCATCAGGGTCAGATAGGGGCGCGAAAGTGCTTTTACAAACAGTGCCGCCAGCAGGAGAAACGCCGACGATACAACCAGCAGCATCCAGCCGTTGCCGCTGGCCGCGCGCCCAAATGCCAGCCAAAAACGGACAGGTGCAGATAAATTTTCCGCTCGAAGCGCCGTTTGGAGCAGTACCCCCAGCGCCTGTTGGGCCTTTTGATAGCCGATCGAGCACAAGAGCATCCCGCCCACGGAAACAAGGACGGTGACCAGCGTTTTCCGCCCGGTTTTTGCGGTTGCAAACGCTACACCCCAGCCGATCAGTGCGGACAGCACCGCCGCTGCGCCCGCGATCAGCAGCGCCATGGGAAGCGCACACCACAGCCCTGCCGCCGGTTTTTGTGCATACAGTCCGTAGACGATCTCGGTCGGGACCCATGCGATCATCGTATAAAACAGCGCTGTGCTGTACAATCCAAGCAGCCGCACCACGAAGATCATCCACGGCGGAATGGGCATGGCCAGAAGCAGGTCGTTGTCTTTTGCCTGAAACAGGCTGGAATAGCTCGAAAGTCCCCCGGCCAGCACCCCCACAAGAAGCGCCAGCAGCTCCATCGGCAAAAAATACACGGCATCCAACCCACGCGGGAGAAGCAGTTCCCCCAGCGGCCATGCCATCGCGCCAAAACTGCCCATCAGCGTCAGAACGACCACCGCATACAGTTCGCCAAACAGGATTTTTCCAACCATGCTTCGCTGTTTTTCGGTGCGTGCGCTTCGGCGCAGGAACGCCCCCTGCTCCCGAAGCTGTTTTTGCAGAAGTGCACGGAACAGGCGGGCTGATTCATTCTGCATCCTGTCCGCCCTCCAATTCCAGAAAAACCGTTTCCAGTGAGGCATCGCCCCGGACCTCTTCGATGGGACCCGAACGAACCAGCGTTCCGTTTTTGATGATGGCCACCCGGTCGCAGAGCTTTTCCGCAACTTCCAGCACATGGGTCGAGAAAAAAATCGCCCCGCCCGCGTCGCAGAATGCCCGCATGGTCTGCTTGAGCTGATGGGACGCCAGCGGGTCCAGCCCCACGAACGGCTCATCCATCAAGATCAATTTCGGCGCATGGAGCAGGGCCGAGATGATGGCTAGCTTCTGCTTCATGCCGTGGGAGTATGCGCCGATGGGCTGGCTGAGTGCATCGTTTAGGTCGAACCGCTCGCTGTAAATGCGGGTGCGCTCCGCCCGCGCGGCATCGCTGACCCCATAGACATTCGCGATAAAATCAAGGTATTGGATGCCGGTCATGTACTCATAGAGCTTTGGGTCATCCGGCAGATAGGCCAGTTTCCGCTTTGCCTGAAGCGGTTCCTTTTGCATCGAAACTCCATCCACAAAAACCTCACCGCTGTCCGGCTGCAGGATGCCGCAGCAGCATTTCAGCGTCGTGGTTTTGCCCGCACCATTCGGGCCGAGAAACCCATAGATCTCTCCCGGCTGGATGGTCAGGGTCAAGCCATCCACGGCAGTCTTGGTCCCATAGTGCTTGGTCAGCTGTTTGATCTGGAGCATCGAAAGTCCTCCTCTTGTCGGCACAGTCTGTTTTTCTCTTCAAATCATCTCACGTTTTGATTTTTCTGTCAAGCCAAGCGGCTATTTCCGGGAAAATAAAAGGAATTTATCTGTAAAGCAGTTTTACTTTACAAATAAATTCCTTACCTTCATCATTTCAGAACCGCAACTTTTTTAACGTGGTAGCGTTTAAACAACTTTCGTGCCGCCGGACCGATGCGTTCCCCGCTGACCACGATCGGAATCGCGGGCGGGCAGGACACCGTTGGCATCGCGCAGACGCGGCCCAGCGCTTCCGACGCCGGAATTTCTTCCTGCGGAGCAAAAACTGCCTGACGGACCGTGCAGACAGACGCCGCTTCCGCTTCCAGCGCCGTGAAGTTTTCGGCATCCGGAGCTTCCTTTCCCTCTGAAAGTTCCGGAAGCGAAGCGCAAAGCTCCTTCGCAGCGGCTTCCAAGCGGTCGTAATCCCGCGCAGGATTTTCCGGCGTGAACATCAAAACTACATAGCGCGGATCGGCGTATTCGCACTCGATGCTGTGCTTCCGCAAAACTTCTGCGAGGGCAGTCCCGGTCATCCCCAGTGCCGCCGCATCCAACGTCAGTTTGAGGGGTTCGCGGTCCAGCCCATCGACCGCCAGCGGCATTGTGCCGCCAGCCGCTTCGACCATTTCATTCAGCTCCCGGCGCAGAAGCATCAGCTGCCCACAGCAGGAATAGAGCCGAAGCGGATACCCCTCCGAAAGATACTGATTACACCGGTCGAGCGACTGCAAGATCAGATAGGACGGGCTGGTCGAGCCAAACAGAGCCAGCGCGTTGCGGACCGCCGCTTCTTCCTGCACCGGCGCTTTCGGGCCAAGATGCAGATAGGCTCCGCCCGTGAGGACCGGCAGCGTTTTGTGTCCGGAATCGCAGCACATCGCCGCGCCCAGCGCGATGGGATGCCGGCTTCCCCCGACCAGAAAGTTCAGATATGCTCCATGGGCGTTGTCCACCAAAAGCGGAACGCTGTGAGCGTCGCAGACACCGGAAAGTGCCTCGATGTCCTGCATCCCGCCGAGGTAATCCGGGCTGGTGACGTAGACGCCAAAGGGAGCTTTCCCCTGCTCTGCCAGACGGTCCAGCGCCGCGGCGAGCTGGACCGTCGTCACGGGGCAGCTGCACAGCGCACCGGCAGCTTCCGGCGCGGGCCAGAGCCACTCGATGTCAAAATCGAGCAGCGCCGCCGCATACAACAGCGCCTTGTGCGCATTGCGCGCGGCCAGAAGGAGCGGGCGCTGACCTTTGGGGGCCGCTTGCATCGCCAGACACAGCATGGCCCGGATGCACTGAGACGACCCCTCCGTACTATAATAAGTATGCGCCGTCCCAAACAGGCGAGTCGCATTGGCTTCGCTCTCGGCGATGATGCCTTCGGCCTCGTACAGCTCGTCCGCACCTTTGATCTCCGTGATATCGTAGGATTCGAACCCCAGCAGATCCTGCCCCTTATGCCCGGGCATATGGAGCCGGGTGGTTCCAGAACGCGCGTAGTTCCGCACAAAATCTACGATCGGCGTGGTCATGCTCATTCCGCGCAGGCGTCGCCGTCTGCACAGGCGTTGCAGGTGCTGCCCAGCTCGATGGGCACTTCGATGCCCTGTGCGGCCAGCTCCTGATTCTTTGCGACCTGGATCATGATGGCGCACTCCATCCGCTTGCGGAACAGCTCGCAGCCATACTCATAAACGCCGGTGATGCTGCCCGTTGCGTGGTATGCGTTGGCCGCACAGCCGCCGGAGCAGTAGAGCTTGGCCCAGCAGTCCTTGCACTCGGGGCGAGCGTAGGCGTTGCAATGCTTAAACTCATCGCGCACCGCCGTGTTGGTGACGCCCTTCCAGATGTCGCCCATCAGATACTTCGGGTCGCCGACGAACTGGTGGCAGGGGTACAGGTCGCCCCAAGGCGTGACGGCCATATACTCGGTTCCGGAACCGCAGCCCGAAATGCGCTTGTAGATGCAGGGGCCGCCGGTCAGGTCGATCATGTAGTGATAGAAGGTGAAGCCGCGGCCCTCGCGGTCACGCTTGATCATCTCCTTGGCGAGGATCTCATACTGCTCCTTCAGGATGGGCAGGTCCTCGGCGGTCAGAGCGCTGGGATCGTCCGGCTTGCAGACGACCGGCTCCATGCTCAGCTCGGTAAAGCCGAGGTCCGCCATGTGGAAGATGTCGTTGGTGAAGTCGGTGTTGAAGTGGGTGTAGGTCCCGCGCATGTAATAGCCCTTGTCCCCGCGCTTCTTGACGAACTCCTGAAACTTCGGAACGATGGCGTCATAGCTGCCGTGGCCCGCATAGTCCTTGCGGAAGCGGTCGTGGACCTCCTTGCGGCCGTCCAGACTCAGAACGACGTTGTGGCACTCCTTGTTGCAGAAATCGATCACATCATCGTCGATCAGCATGCCGTTGGTGGTCATCGTGAAGCGGAAGTTCTTGTTGTGGATCTTCTCCTGCTCGCGGCAGTAGGCCACCAGCTTCTTCACCATGTCAAAATTCATCAGCGGCTCGCCGCCAAAGAAATCGACCTCGAGGTTGCGGCGCGTGCCGGAGTTCTCGATGAGGAAATCCATGGCGCGCTTGCCCACTTCAAAGCTCATCAGCGCGCGGTCGCCCTGATAGCGGCCCTGCGAAGCGAAGCAGTAAGAGCAGTTGAGGTTGCAGGTATGGGCCACATGCAGACACAGCGCCTTGACCACGGTGTTGCGATTCTTGAAATCGAACGCCATATCGGCATAAACATCCGGACTCCACAGCTTGCCGGCCTGTTCCAGCGATGCCACGTCCTCGAGGCACTGGCGCAGGTCCGCTTCGGTCACATCGGGGCGGTCGCCGTACTTTTTGAGCATCGCGGCCACGATCTCGTCCGCAGAGTGCTCCTTGTACAGGGCGATGACGTCGTACGCCACATCGTCCACCACATGCACCGAGCCGCTGCAGGTGTCCAGTACAATGTTATAGCCGTTTAATTGATACTGATGTACCATTTTATTCTCCAATCCATTGATTCCATAAAAAAATGCCGCCCGACAAAGGCGGCATCCGATCTGCAGAAAATTACTTGTTGCTGTTCTCGCACTTCTGGTTTGCCACGCCGCAGGAAGTCTTGCAGGCAGACTGGCAGGAAGTCTGGCACTCGCCGCAGCCACCGGTCACAGCGCTCTTGGTCAGGTCACGAGTAGCGATCGTCTTGATACGTTCCATAATATATAACCTCTCTAGCTCAAAGATGTTTGATGCGCAGAACCACCCGCGCACGATATTATCTTTATGTATGATAACACGCGCAGGGCGAGATGTCAAGATTTTTGTCGCAGAAACTCCCTTTGGAACGCGCCGTTTCATTCCCCCATGGGCTGATATTTCTGCAAAATGGTGTGCAGCCCCAGCTCCCGCGCTTTGGCCAGCAGATACCGGTAGCGGCACAGCAGCGCCTGACGCTCATAGATGCGCTGCTCGATCAGGTCCGTGTTCACTTCCAAGTCGAACATCATCTCATTCCGGCGCAGACAGAACAGGCACTCTTTCAGCTCCTCTTCCAGTTCCGGGTGGTAGCGTTCGTGTTCGGTGTCCCGCGGGATGCGGTTGGAAAGCAGGGTCTGCGGTTTTTGTTGGGTCGTCATCTTGTTGCTTCCTCCTCTTTTGTGTGCTGAAACAAGTTGGTTCAGTTTCAGTATATTCCAACGGAGCGCAAAGGATGACAGTTTCAGCGAAAGACCGTCTCTTTTCAAAAAATCCAAAAAACTTTCAAAAAACGCTTGACAATTCCGGTTTTTTCCCGTATAATAACACACGTTGAGCGGCTCACGAGCCAAACAACAAAACAAAATCTTGGGGATTTGCATAGTGGTAGTGCGGTAGACTCTGACTCTACTTGTGGGAGTTCGATTCTCTCATCCCCAACCATTAGAGAGCTAGGCGAACACAGTTCCATCTGTATGGTGGGTTCTGTGTTCGTTTTGCTTTGTCCTCTTCCAACAGTCGACAGAAAACCGACGCTCACTAATCGGCATTGAAAAAGGCCCGAAACCTTGCGTTACACACGCGGGTTCCGGGCCTTTTTTCGTTTCAGTTTTCCGTATTTCGTTCTAATTTGCCGTATTCTGTACTTTTCTGCCAAAATCCTGACAAGCCGGTTTCAAATCGGTAAAATTCTTGGCAAAGGAGATACAGGCTATGATTAGGATTATGCTGTCCACCCGCCTTGGCGAACGGCGGATGACGCAGAGCGAACTTGCTCGCGCCACCGGAATCCGCAGCCAGACCATCAACGAAATGTACCACGACTTCTCAGATCGGGTCAATCTGGATGACCTCGACCTTATCTGCGAAGCCCTGGACTGCACACTCAGCGACTTACTTATTTATGAGCCGAATGAGGTGCGCAGAGTAAAAGAGGTCCGGCGAATCCCGAAAACGGTGAGCAAGAACCGCAAGAAGTAAGCACCTCTCCCCTGCCCGGACGTTTATTCGTCCGGGCTTTTTTCGTCCGGTACATATTCCAGTAACTCTCCCGGCTGGCAATCTAGAACGGTGCAGATTTTGTCCAGAACATCCAGCGGAATATGCTTAACAGAGTTGTTATTCATTCCTGACAACGTGGGCTGACGAATACCGGTCATTGCAACCAAATCTTTCTGCTTGATGCCTTTTTCGGCCAACATAGCTTTTAATCTGATGCGAATCATGTAGGCACCTCCCTTTTCTTTACTATATCACATTCGTTCGCATTTTGCAACGCTTTTCGTGAAATTATTTACGTAAAATGTTGTTTTTGTATTGACATACAACGAATTTCGTTGTATAATATAGACATAGAGAGGAGGTTAGAGGTGCAAGGGAGCAAACACCGGGAGGTGATGCTCCGTGACAAGCAAGGAATTCGCAAAGCTCACCAGAGCTGAGCAGTTGGCACGGTTTGAGGCATACAAAAAAGCGGCCAGTGCTGGAACACTGAACCGCTAAAGCACAAGTAAGCAATCCGTCAAGAAGCCCCTTGCACCTCCATTTTATTTTTTTAGTAACGATTTGTCAAGCGTAAAATCGCAGGAGGTTCTTAAAAATGAAGTACATCGATATCAACCGCAAGTTCACCGACACCGTCAGCAGCTACCTTGCCAACGGCTACCACTTTAACACCGCCACGATGAACGGAAGTCAGGGTGAAATCAGTGCTGTGGACCTGACCAACGACAGCGAGATCATCCGGGTGCTTCTCCGCCGCTTTAACGGAACGAGCTCTGCTGCCAACGGTCTCGAGCTGATTGTAGGGCGTGTCGAAGCCAAAATTCAGCCCAATCTTCCTACCACCTTCCAGACGGTATGGAACGACCGACTCGAAGTGCTTTCCGCTGAATGTTTCTACGATTTGAGTGGCATCAACGGTTCTTCGTTCTATGGCTGCGAGAATGAATTTATCGCCGCTCAGGAGAAGCGTCACGCTCGTCGTGCTCTGCACCGCATTCATTCCAAAGACATTACCGAAAAGGCTGCACCGCTGGTCAAGGAGTACATCCGTGAGAAGTTCGGTGTCCGCCGGGTCATGATGGGCGACATCAAGGTCACCAAGAGCTGCGGCAAGTACACCGTCAGCTACCGCCAGCACAGCGCACAGCTGCACTAAGGAGGGCAAAACAATGAAAAAGGTGATCTTTACTTACGATTCCAAGGACATGAAGCACGGTCAGAACGGCGAAATCGGCGAGGCCTGTGCTTCCATTCTGATGGAAGACGATCGAGCAAAAGAAATCCACGCCGCATTCAATGAGGGTCGTGCGAACCATGCCGCCTACTTCATCCGAGAGCGAGCAATCGGTTTCTGCTGGAGCTGCGAACATCTGCGTGGTCGTGGCTACATCGAGGGCAGCCTCAAGGCCGTGGAAGTTAAGGAGGCCTAAGGTATGAAACTCTACAAATACACTGGTACCATTTCCGAGGTTTCCTTCCGCAACAGCACTGCTTGTGACATCAAACTGTACGATATGAATGACCGCGACAAGGCGCCCACCCGGCTGGAGGTTGTCGGTGCCCTTGCAAAATACATCTGGGATATCGAGGGCACCGATGCAGAAGAGCGGTACATCCCGAACGATTTCTACTTTGACGACAGCCTGTACCTGTGGCGCATTAAGATTCCCAGCGGGTGCGATTGGCCGGCAAAGATTATCACCCAGTCGCCTGACGATATCGACCAGCTGGAGATCTTCGGAGAGCAGGAGTACATCGAAACCAGCAAGCCGAAGTCCATGCCCGGCGAGGAAGTGAACCGCTGGCTGATGTGGGAACGCCAGAACATGAAGTAAGGGAGGGGTACAAAATGCGTGTAGGGAGAAAGCCGGAAATCGGCGACACGATGTTCCATGTATGTGAACACCTCTACTACGTTCCAGAGCACGCGGCCCCGTTGCGTGAATACTGTGTCTGCGAGGCCACAGTTGTGGATTTTCTGAAAGGCGGGTACACCGAGGTGAAGCTGGTCGGGAAGAATCCGAGGGGCTTCAATCCTCTAACGAACATGACCGAAAAGAAGAAGCCCATTGGTCTGCCATGGAAGAATACCAGCAGGAAATGCTTGATTACCAAAAGCAAGAAGCAGAACGCTCAGAGAGCTTCCAACAAAGCGTTGAGGAGCATTTCAAAGTTGTCGAGAACTTTGATGAGCGAATCGCCAAGGCTTTGGAGGTGATCGCTAACCAATCCATCGAATTGGACGATCAAAGCCAAGGTATCATCGATCCGGCTGATTCTCTGGATGAGTTCCAAAATCATGAGGCCGTACAAGACGACCAGCAGAAGATACCCGATACTGAGGAGTAAGTTACTCCGCTTGAGCTTCTGAAGCTCGTTCTCCATCTTTGCCCAGCGTTCCGGCTCCATCGGTTCGCTGGGCTTTTTGTTGTTTTCCATGCAGCGCCCTCCCTCTCAGTGATTCCGGCGATGAATCATCGTCCAGATGTTGATAAGGATGCTTGCACAGGACAATGCCAAAGCGATAGATTTCATATCATGCCTCCTTGTGTCGTGTGTTCATTCGATTAAACATCATCAGCAAAAAAAATTTGGTCCACGCTGACACCCATTGCAATCGCCAGTGCAACCAATGTTTTTGTTGTGGTGACGCGCTCTGTGCCGCTTTCCAACGCAACGATGGTTCCGCGGCTCACGCCGCTTTTTTCTGCGAGTTCCTCCTGACTCATTTTCAGCGACTTCCGAACCTCTTTAATCTTAAAACCCATCAATTTCACCTCCGTTCCTGCTTCATGCACCGGTTTTGTTTAACCGATTGCACACCCATAGTACACCTTTCGCGACGATTTGTCAACCCGATTGAACAATTTTTGTTCAAAAAATTACACAAAGTCCATTGACAATTCCATCACTTTGAATGTATAATAGATTAAACAATTTGGAGGGAAACAACATGACACTTCGCGACTTAATCTCCGCATATAGGAAAGATCACGGGCTCTCCCAGCGGCAGTTTGCCAATCAATGCGGATTGTCCAATGGCTATATTTCTATGTTGGAAAAGGGCATCAATCCAAACACTGGTTTGCCTGTCACTCCCACCCTTCCAAAGTTAAAGCAGCTTGCGTCTGGAATGGGCATGACCCTTACAGACTTGCTGGTAAATGTTGATGATATGCCCGTGGATTTAATGTTTGATGACCCCGAAAATAAAAAACTCGCCCTCTCTGTTGAGGACGAGCTGGATGCGGAAATTATGAAAGCGGTTTCAAATCTCAGTTCTGAGAAAAAGCAGCAGGCTCTGAGCTACATTCAGTTTCTCGCTCAGAACGAATAAGCCTAAGCAGCATTATCCGCTGCTTGACAGAAATCTTCCGAAGCTGTTCTTTCAGCTCATCTTCAAATTTCTTGTTTTCCACATAGTCCACCTCTTTTCTGCCGTATTTGCTCCCGGAAGTGGCTCAAATATAACAAGGATGCTGCAACGTTGTCAGCGTTTTGGTGGATTTTTCCGTTTTTGATATGTAAAATGAGGTTTTATGACCGGATATGATTACGAACACGCCGTTGCCGCATACCTGTTGCGAAACGGTTTTCACGATGTAGAAGTCACAAAAGCCAGTGGTGACTATGGTGTTGATATTATCGCACAGAAAGGCTCTGAAAAATACGCCATTCAATGCAAATATTATTCCAAGCCGATTGGTGTATCCGCTGTTCAAGAGGTTACTGCCGGAAAAATGATGTATGGTTGCACCGCTGCTATGGTCGTGACAAATAATCGTTTTACTAACGCCGCGGAGAATCTTGCCAATGTCACCGGTGTAATTCTTGTTCCTCACGTTTCTGAAAGTAGTCTTAAATCTAAAGATTCCGAACATCAACAACTTTCTACAACTAACTTTAATCTTTCTGACACTGAGAGTATGACTGCATCTGACCATGAATATGCCTGTGCTGATTCGCAGAATCTCAGTGGTAACATTTTCTTCCGATATTTTAAAGCCCGATATGCATTTCACATCGACAAAACAAGCAAATTGTTTTTTTCTGGACAACCACGCAAATTTTATATTGTCGATAGACGTCGCATAGGGTTTTATTATAAGCAAACTAAAAAGCACAAGAAAGACCTTGATATCTCTCCAATCACAACACTCCCCTGTAAATTCACATTATGTACCACCATAGACGGAAAGCTTCGTAGCTCTCGCTCTTACAATCTTGATGACTTAGATGATATCAAGCGGTTTCCTTTAGAAACTTCTGCTTTCTATGTAAATAGTCAGTCGTATCATTTTAACGACTATTTTCGTTTATGCGCACAGTTTTATGAAGACGCCGGTTATAAAGAACATGCCATCGCATTAAGAGAAAAAGCCGCCAATTGGGAACGCGACCCCGTTTTTGGTAGCGAGCTCAAACGTGCTGGGCACTTCCTTATCAAAGCGCCTCAGTGAAAAAACAAAAAACGCCTACGGTGTTACCAGCACCGCAGACGTTCCAGATCAGCTTACCCAGAGGGCAATAACAGACCTCACAGATGTTATTGTACCACCTCCGGGTAGGCTTGTCAAAGTTTACCTTGGAGGAAATTACAATGGCAAGAAAAAAGAAACCGGCGAGCGGCGATGCCGTCATCTATGCCCGCTACTCGTCCCACAACCAGAGAGATGTTTCCATCGAGCAGCAGCTTGAGGCTTGCCGGAAATACGCCGCCTCGCTGGGTCTGAAAATCACCATGACCTACGAAGACCGGGCGATCAGCGGCCGCACCGACAACCGTCCGGCATTTCAGCGCATGATGCGCGATGCTGAGGATGGGAAGTTTTGCTATGTGCTTGCATGGAAGTCCAATCGCATGGGCAGAAACATGATGCAGGCGATGGTGAACGAAGCTCGTCTGGTTGACTGCGGTGTCAAAGTCTACTATGCCGAGGAAGATTTTGACGACAGCGCGGCTGGTCGGTTTGCTCTGCGGTCGATGATGAACGTCAACCAGTTCTACTCGGACAATCTGGCAGAGGATGTTCGCCGCGGTCTGATGGACAACGCCAGCAAGTGCATGGCAAACGGGAAACAGCCCTTTGGCTACAAGCGCGGCTCAGACGGAAAAGTCGTCTTGGACGAACCCGCCGCTGCTGTCGTCCGGGAAGTATTCACGCGCGTCGCCTCTGGTGAAACCAATGCAAGCATCGCCCGCGATCTAAACCACCGGGGCATCAAAACCGGTGGCAATGGAAAATGGAACAAGTGCAGTTTTCACGCGTTGTGTAGCAATGAAAGGTATCGTGGAATTTATATCTACGGTGACATCCGCGTTGAGGGCGGCATCCCTCGTATCGTAGACGATGCTCTATGGTATAAGGCTCAGGAGGCAAACAAGATGAGGAACCAACGGAAGACCGGTCATCATCGTCCTGGCGAAGAAGATTACCTTCTGACCGGGAAATTACGGTGCGGGCATTGCGGGGGCTACATGATCGGGATGTCCGGCACCTCCGGGAGCGGGATCGTCCATCACTACTATGCCTGTCAGAACCGGCGCGTAGGACGCACTTGTGACAAAAAGAATATTCGCCGGGATATCATCGAGCCAGCAGTTGCTAAGGCCATCAAGCAATATTGTCTGACCGATGATGTCATTGAATGGATTGCAGATAAGACTATCGAATACTGGGAAGACGAAGACCGAAAGCTTCAAATTGCCTCTTTGGAAAACGAGCTTGCTGATGTCAATTCCTCCATCTCCAACGTGATGAAAGCCATTGAGCAGGGTGTCGTTACAAGCTCGACCCGTGACCGGCTCATTGAGTTGGAAGCGCAGCAGTCGGATTTGAGCGCAAAGCTGACCATGGCAAAAGACGACCTCGTTCAAGTTGACCGTAAAGATTTGATAGCGGGTCTTCTGCTGTTCAGAAACGGCGATATTTACGACCGAAAGTATCAAGAAGACCTCTTCAACACTTTCTTGGTCGCAGCCTATGTTTACGATGATGGCAACCGGCTGAAGCTGGTTTTTAACTGCTTCGGGGATAGCAATACTGTTGATTTGACTTTAGGCTCCGACGAAAATAACGATAATTCAAATATTTCAAGTAAGGCTGATTATGGTAATCTGTTCGCCAAAACTCTAAGGCCGTCAACCAGAATGTGTAAGGCGGATGCGGTTCCAGCGAGATGGTTGGTTTCGTGTCCGTCTTATTTTTTGTCCCAGCAAGCGAGCCGAAAGATCCCTGAGCCTTTGCATGGTGTACGCAGGTTCAGGGATCTTTCCATTTTCAGCAACACGAGGTTTTTATGAACGGATATGAATACGAATATGTCGTGGCGGCGTATCTGCGGCAAAACGGCTTCTATGATGTAAAAGTGACCAAGGCCAGCGGCGACTACGGCGTGGACGTCGTCGCACGGAAAGGGCTGCAGAAATACGCCGTCCAGTGCAAATACTACACCAAGCCTGTCGGCGTCGGGGCGGTGCAGGAGGTCGTTTCCGGAAAGGCCGTCTATCACTGCACGGCGGCCATGGTCGTTACAAACAGCCGCTTTACCGCAGCGGCCGAGCGGCTTGCCAAATCGAACGGCGTCATTCTCGTGCCGCAGATCACGGTCCAGAGCACCGGCTTCGCGGCCTCTCCCCTGCGCCATAAGATGTTCTGGCTCCTGCACCTCATCGTTTCCGGCGTGCTCCTGAAATTCTGGTATAATGCATGCAAGGATTCTCCGCCGCCGGTCAATTACCTGCTGCTCCTGTTCTTTTTTGTGCTTGCCGCCTACCCGTTCTGGGTCCCCAAATTCTGGGACTGGCTTTTGGGCCGGTTCGGCAGTCTGATCCACTTCCCGCGGCGCAAACCGCACGGAAAAACACGGCAGTCGAAAAAGTAACGGCCTCTCCGCTCGGCCTTTGGACCGGGCGGTTTTTGTTTGTTCATCTTACGACCGGATTTCGTTCACAAAAGCTTCAAAAAGCGGCATGAGCCCTCACTTTTTCGCAATTTTATCACGATCTTGTCTCATTCTTGCCATTTTCCGATACTAAACTAAGGTCGTGGAAGTGATCCGGAACGCTTCCCGGAATCAGATCGATTTTCTCTGGATCGGAAGGAGATTGTTTATGAGACTCGCAACGAAACGCATCGCTTCCCTGACCTGCGCGGCAGCACTGATGATCTCGCTGGCCGCATGTTCTTCCACTACTGCCAGCTCTTCCGAGAGCACCGCAGAGGGCACTTCGATGAGCGCCCCGGGCGAAGGCACACCGCCGGACAAACCGGACGGTGAAGGCGGCGGCCCCGGTGGTCAGGGCGGACCCGGAGGTGGCTTTGGCGGTTCCGGCACGGTGACGCAGGGCACGAGCGCCAACACCATCGACACGGACACCACTGTGTACTCCGAAAGCTATGAATCCAACGGCGACGACGAGAACGCCCTGCGGGTGGACGGTGCGACGGTCACCCTGAGCGGCGTCACGGTCAGCAAGAGCGCCGGCAAATCTTCCAACACCGAGGACGGCGACTTCTACGGCCAGAACGCGGCCCTGCTGGCCACCAACGGCGCAACAGTGACCATTGAAAACTCCACCATCACGTCCAGCGCTCAGAACGGCAACGGCGTGTTCAGCTACGGCGAAGGGACCACCGTGAACATCTCGGATTCGATCATCACGACCAGCGCGGACAACTCCGGCGGCATCCAGACCACCGGCGGCGGGACCACCAACGCGTCGAACCTGACCGTTGAGACGTCCGGCAACTCGGCAGCGGCCATCCGTTCGGACCGCGGCGGCGGAACGGTCAACGTGGACGGCGGCACTTACACCTCCAATGGTGAGAACTCCCCTGCGGTCTATTCCACCGCAGATATCACTGTCAAAAACGCGACGCTGACCGCCAACAACTCCGAAGCACTGGTCATTGAGGGTGAAAACTCCATCACGCTGGAAAACTGTGATGTCACCGGCAGCATGAGCGAGAACGGCACGAGCGCAGACGAAAACGTTCACAACGT
Source organism: uncultured Faecalibacterium sp. (assembly GCA_900551435.1). Taxonomy (GTDB): domain Bacteria; phylum Bacillota; class Clostridia; order Oscillospirales; family Ruminococcaceae; genus Faecalibacterium. Next base: position 16,211 of record URVW01000007.1, on the reverse strand, counting down.
GATGATCTATCAGTCCATGTCCGGCGACGCCGATGTGGGCACGTCCACCTTCTCGATGACGGGCGGCTCACTGACCGGCAAAAGCGGTGACCTGTTCTATATCACGAACACCCATTCGGTCATCACGCTTTCGGGCGTGACCCTGAGCAATGAGGACACCTCCGCCAACCTGATGACCATTGCGGGCAACTCCGCTTCCCATGGCTGGGGCACGGCGGGCAGCAATGGCGCACAGGTCGAGCTGACCGCTGACGCCCAGACGCTGAGCGGCGCGATCACGGTGGACAGCATCTCGACGCTGGACTTCACCCTGAAGAACGGCTCCAGCTTTACCGGCACGATCAACATCGTGGACAACGCCGACGGCGGCACAGCTGTGGACGACAACGCAGTTGTGACCATTGAGGAAGGCTCCACTTGGACTCTGACCGGCAACTGCACACTGACCAGCCTGACCAACAACGGCACGATCAACTTTAACGGCTACACCATCACGCTGGCGGATGGGACCGTTCTGAAATAAGCATTTCAACGCATAAAAAGGCCGTGCGGCCCGCTCGTTTTGGAGCAAAGCCGCACGGCCTTTCGTGCTTTTTATTCGTAGTGCAGACCGAAACCGCTGCGGTAATAGTTGCCGTCGGCGTCACAGTATGCATAGCTTCCGCCGCGCACCTTGGCGAGGATGGCAGGGTCGATATACGGATCCTTGTCATAGCCGGGAACATCGTTAGGCGAAGCACAGATCTCGCGCACCACGCCGTCGATCTCCTGCTCGGTGATGGCGATGACCGCCGGGTCAGATACCATGGTCAGGCTGAGCTTGCCGGTGGGGGCATAATCGCCGCTGATGACGTCCACCTGTGCGTTCAGCGCGTTGTTCAGCGCCACGGTGCTGACCGTGTACTGGATGGTCAGTGCATCGCAGTAGGGTTCCAGCTTGTCCAGCAGCCACGGGTTGTTCACCACGCAGGTCCCGACGACCTTTCCGCCGCGGGCATGGATGGCATCGGCCAGCTCCTTGATCTTCTCCACGTCCTTGAGGGTGACGATGGTGACCTGCTTGCCGGTCTTTTTCTGGCTCATGTTCCGCTCGCGCTCGTCAGCCACGATCTCACCCATCTCGATGACGGGCATCGCATACTGGTTGAACACCAGACCGTTGCTGATGGGCCACACATGCAGATACAGCACGTCGGCTTCCTCGGGCGTCTCGACCACGGTGTAGCCCTTCTTCTCAAAGGCTTCCTTCAGCGTCTTGCGGAGTGCGTCGTCCTCGTCGGCACTGCCCAGACCTGCGCCCATGGCCTGTGCCATCATGGCAAAGCCGGAATCCACGCCCTTGAAGGTCACGATGCAGACTTTTTTCTCCTTTGCCAGCGGAAGGACCTTGTCGTGGTTCTTGACCAGAACGACAGCCTTCTGGTTGGCAGCGTAAGCCTGTTTTTTGGCTCCCTCGAAGTTGTCCTTGCGGGCCTGATCGGCCTTGTCGGGGTCCAGATAGGGGTTGTCCACGCGCTGGGTCCGGAACAGGCTCAGCAAGCGGTTATAACTTGCGCGGTCGAGGTCCGCCTCGGGCAGGTCGCCCTCTTCCACGGCTTTGACAATGTTCTCCGGGTCGGTATTGCCGCCGATGACGTCCGTGCCCGCCGAAATGGCCTTGGCATAGCGCTGGGGCACGGTCAGGTTTTCGACGCCGTAGATCTGCACCGACGTGATGCCGGAATCCGAGTTGACATAGCCATCAAAGCCCATCTGGTTGCGGGCAAGATCGGTCAGCAGCTGCTTGCTGTAGGCCGACGGAACAGATTCGTCGCTGGTCAGCTTGCCCTGATATTCCTGCGGCACGCTGCGGCCGTCGGTGGCTACACGGGAGTAATCCGGCATGATGGAAGATGCTTTGTGGTCAAAAGCGCGCTGGAACGGGGGCAGATGGTACTTTTCCATCGAGCCGGGGGTGCGGTAAATGCGCCACTGACCGATGGGAACATGCGGCTCAAAGCCATTCTCCGAGGGGGCATCTCCCGGGAAATGCTTGACGGTCAGGACGACCGAGCCTTCGTTCAGGCCGTCGTCGCCGTTCTGGTAACCCTTGACCAGCGCTTCGGTGATGTCGCTGGTCACATCGGTGCGCTCGCCGTAAGTGCCGCTGATGCGGGGCCAGCGCGGGTCAGATGCAACGTCCACCTGCGGGCCGTACATGATGTGCAGACCCTCTGCCTTCATCATCTTGCGGTCAGTATCGGCCATCTCATAGACGAAATCCGCATTGCCGTCGCCAAGGACTGCCGCGCCGATGCCCAGAGAATCCGGGTAGCCGATGTTGATGGGGTTGGTGTGGAGCGAGAACGGGATGGCAACGCCGCCCTTGCATGCTTCGTATTCCAGCATCTGCGTGCCGGCATTGTGGTACAGCGCCACCATGCCCGCCTCACAGCGCATGTCGCCGCGGTAAACGCCCGCCGGGATGTGCTTTTCCACCACGTCGGCGTCGTCGATGCTGATGGTCATGCCGGGGAGCGGACCGGGCTTCGGCTTCTCTGCCGGGTCATGATGCTTGTAAATTTTGCTCATTTCCAGCTTGCCGTCGGCGTCCGCTGCCTGTGCGCGGGTGGGGACCACAGGAGTATTGAACAGCGCGTTCAGCACAAGGCCCGCCTGCTGATCCAGACGCAGATGCGCCACCATATCCTTGGCACGCTCTTCGGGGGTCAGACGCCAATCCTTATAGGGCGACAGCTCGCCGCTGTTGTCCATATCCTTGAAATACAGGCCGTCCTTGACGATGACGCCGCAGGTGGTCACGCCGATGTCCGGGCCGTTCTCATTGTGGAAAATGACCGGCTCCAAGTAGCGATCGGTGATGTTTTCCCCTGCTTCCAGAGCATACGGGGCCGGAATGACGCCGTTTTTGGTGTCGGCCCACTGGGCGGCGTTGGTATAGCGCGTTTGCATGTTGGTTCTCCTTCTGGTGCGCCGCGAGGGCGCACAGCTGATATATTACTTGACGATTTTTATTATACGCCCGTTTCAAATCGTTCGCAAGCGAACCATAAAACATTCATAAATTTCGGCGGAGGTCACAAGACCACCGAAAAAATCTTATGCAGTTTCCCGATGCAAACTTGTCAACTTTCCGGTTTTGTCCAAAAAGAGGGTTCAGCCCCCGCTCCGTCACGGCTTCGTGAGGTCCTTTTCACAAAATACAGAGTCGAAAAATCCGCAGCAAAAGCTCTGAACCATTTCAGGCTCGAGCTTCCGCTGCGGATGGTTTGATTTTTATCCGACTTTGATTTTCCGGGAAATTACCAGATCATCTGGATACGGCCCGCGCCGTAGGGATTCTCATAGTCGAGCAGATAGCCGGGATAATCGGCCAGCGGGCTGTTGGCGCTGGTCAGGTGCGGCAGACCGTTTTCGTCCACGCCGCCGAACATCGCCGCATAGCTGGACATGACAAGGTAATCCTCCGACACATAGTCCTTGATGAGGGTCGCGCCGTCGAACATGGCAAAGCCGTCGCCGAGGTTGCGCAGGGTGTAGTTCATGCCAGCCAGCGCATAGGTAGCGTTGACATCCAGCGGCTTGTAGGTCCCGGTGGACTTGTCGTAGATTTCCACGTTGGAAACGCGCGGCGTGGTGGCGCTGCCAGTCCAAACGTTCTTGTCGTCGGTCTGGACGGTGTTGGGCATCATCGCATGGATCTCATACTTTGCACCGGCCACATGCAGGAAGCCGCCGTTCTCCTTGCCCTCTGCACCCGCAAAACGAGCACCAAATTCCAGAGCGTCCTGGATCTGCTGGCCGGTCACGGACATCAGACATGCAACGTTGCCGAACGGGCTGACCGTCTTGCAGGTCTTGAAGCTCCACGGGCCAGCGTCCACATCGGCACGAATACCGCCGCCGTTCATGATGGCGATATCACAGTGCAGGTCCTCGATCTCATTGAAATAAGTATAGATGCCGTCAGCCACGAAGTCGCCGAGGTTCGTCTCGCCGGAGCGGATGAGACGCTTTCCGGTCGCCGGGTCGGTGACATAGAAGTTGAAATCGCCCACCGCGATCTCTTCACCGAGCATATCATCCACAGCGCTGATCCACTCGGAAGCCGTTGCAGCGACCGAAGCGTCGATGCCGTCATAGGTGGGCAGCAACTCGGTGGTGATGCTGCCATCGGCCCCAATGGTCATCTTGCCGACGTTCTTCAGATAAGAACCGGTCTGGGTCAAGGTGACAGCCTTGCCGGATGCATCCACGACCTGCTTGTTCTCCATCACGGTATGGGAGTGGCCGTCGATGAAGGCATCGAAACCGGTGGTGTGTGCGATGACCTCTTCACTGGTCCACGGCGAAGAGGACGGGTCCACGCCCAGATGGCCCAAACCGATGATGTACGTTGCACCAAGCAGTTTTGCCTTATCGATGGACTTCTGGACCGCCTTATAAAGCTTCTGGCCGTCCTCGCCGCCCAGAATGTCGTAGACGTAACGGCTCTGCTTCTTATCCATAAAGTAAGCCGGGGTGGACTTGGTGATGGATTCCGGGGTGGTCACACCGACAAAAGCAATGCGTGCGCCGCCGATGGTGAACATCTTGATGTCCGACAGCACCGGGACCGGCAGACCCACATGCAGGTCCATCCAGTTGCAGGAAATATACGGGAAGTCGGCTTCCTTCATGACAGCCTTTGCGCGGTCCATGCCGTAATCGAACTCATGGTTGCCGGGGGTCGCCAGATCGTAGCCAGCCTCGTTCATCAGCTTGATGATGGTCGCGCCATCGTCCATCGAACCATAGGCCGTGCCCTGAATGTGGTCACCGGCGTCCACCAGCAGAACGTTCTGGCCGGCATCCTCGTAGCTCTTTTTCAGCGCCGCGATGCCCTGATAGGTCAGCTTGGGGGATTTGTTGTCGATGTAGGTGTGCACATCGTTGGTGTAAAGGATCGTAACGGCAGATTTGTCACCAAGGAAGCAGTTGGTCTCTTCGGCCGATGCGGCGGGTGCTCCGAGAGAAACTGCGGTCAATGCAGCAGCAGCTCCAGCAGCCTTCAAAAAGCTGCGGCGGGAAATGAACTGTTTCACAGGAAATGACCTCCTTTTATTTTGCGCTCTTCATACTCTATACGCTCTCAACCCTCCCCGTCACAGCTTGTGCGTGCGTGTACGCATGGCCACCATGATGGAGAGGGTCCTGATTGATTTTAGGATATCACAGAATCTCTATCAGAGCAAGAGAAATGTGTAAATTTTATGGCAAACAAGTTCACAAAAATCGTACTATTTTGGTAAAACTCTGTAAATTTGCGCAAAAAAGGGCCAGCCCCCGCATCCTGTCTCAGGGTGCAGGGGCTGGCCGCATTCAGGGGGAGGTCCAAAAATGGATCGGAGAAAACGTTGAGGCACGCCGATCAGATGGCGTGATACTCCTTGAGGAACTTTTCAAGGTCCGTGCCCTCGATCTTCTTGAGCACTTCCTTGAGGGCCACCTTCTGGATGAAGGGCAGGTCCATATCGGTGAGCTTCTTGCCGTCGCGGAGCTTGACCGTTGCGTCGATCAGGCTGCGGACATCGTAGGTGCTGCCCCAGACCTCGGGCACGCCGCGGTCGATGTCCAGCAGGGTGTAGACAGCTTCCATGCCGGTGCGCATCGAATACTCAGTGGTGAAGATGGTGTCGCGGCCCGTCTCGGCGAACTGGCCGAGGAAGGCGAAGTTGACAGCACCATGCGGCACAATGTCGGGGCGGTCGCCAAAGGCACGCGGCATGAAGAAGGCGTCGATATACGGCATCATGACAGGCACGGTGTTGGCGCTGTGCTCAGCCAGCTCGGCGATGTCCTCGGTGGGAACACCCAGATGGTACAGCCACTCCATGCAGATCTCACGGCCGGTGCAGTCGCGCATGGGCTTCTTCACATAGTCACCCGGCTTGTCGCTGAACAGACCGTAGACCCAGACGCAGAGCTGGTTCTTGGGCTGGTCGCGGAACTGCTGCTGACGGTTCAGGGTCCAGCTGAGCAGCCAGCTGGAATCCTTGACGGTCACGATGCCGCCGGTGACGGTGTGGCCGGTGAAGGGATCGCGCTTGCAGATCTTCTTGATATACTGCGGGATCTTGTCGTCCAGCGTGGTAATAGTCGCGCTCTCCCAGTTGGACAGTTCCGGCTGCGAGCAGAACTTTTCGGGATGGCCGAACGAGGGGTCCTGCGCCGCGATCTTCTTCCACAGATCCCAGCCGTTGCCCGCCTTGATGGTGGGATCGAAGCCGGCTGCCTTATCCTGCGAACCGATGGTGCAGCTCTCGACACAGCCGCCGTTGGTGATGAAGAGCAAATCGTTCTCGGTCAGCGGAAGGACCTTTTCCTCGCCCTTGTGGTCCACGGTGATGGAGCTGGCCTGTTTCTTGCCGCCCTCGATCTGGAAGCGGACATCGGTGACCTTCGTTTCATAGTGGAACTGCACGCCGTGGTCCTTCAGATAGGTCACCATGGGCAGGATGATGGATTCATACTGGTTGTAGCGGGTGAAGCGCAGCGCCGTGAAGTCGGGCAGACCGCCGATGTGGTGGATATAGCGCTTGAGGTAGAGCTTCATTTCCAGTGCGCTGTGCCAGTTCTCGAACGCGAACATGGTACGCCAGTAGAGCCAGAAGTTCGAAGAGAACACCTCATCGTCAAAAATGTCGGTGATCTTCTTATCCTGCAGCTGCTCGTCCGGGGTGAAGAAGAGCTTCATGATCTCCATCGCGCCCTTATCGGAGATGGCGAACTTGCCGTCGGTGTGGGCATCCTGACCGCGCTTTTCGGTCGCACGGCAGAGGGACTTGTTGGGGTCCTCTTTGTTCAGCCAGTAATACTCGTCAAGGACGCTGGCCCCTTCGTTTTCCAGAGACGGGATGGAGCGCAGCAGATCCCACATGACCTCGAAGTGGTTGTCCATCTCGCGGCCACCGCGCATGACGTAGCCGATATCGTACTTATAGCCGTCGCATGCGCCGCCGGGAAGCGGGTCCTTCTCGAACACATGGATGCGCTCGCCCGCCATCTGGCCGTCACGGACCAGATAGCATGCAGCGGTCAGAGCTGCCAGACCAGAGCCAATGATATAAGCGGATTTATCATCGACACCCTCGGGTTTACGGGGATGTGCAAATGCTTCGTAGTTGCCACTGGAATAATACATAACGCAGACCTCCTGAAATTTAGATGTTTCGGGCGGCGGTTCCGCTCGCCCCTTCGTTGTGTTTAGTATATCCCATTCCCTATTACAGAACAACATACAAACCCTGAACAGTGTATAAATTTTATGCAAAAAGCAACTTTTGTCGGAAATGTGACAAAAGTATAAACTCCCGGACCTCTAATATCTAACAGCCAGTCATCCCGCAAAACAAAAAAGCGCCCGCTTTCCAAAGCAGAAAGCAGACGCCAAATCGTTTTTTACAGCTTACTTCGTTTCGGGGGCGACCTCAAAATCGACTTTGCCGAGGTTGACGTCGGCGCGGACGATGGTGATCATCATGCTGTCGCCGAGGCTCCAATTCTTGCCGGAAACGGGGTCCGACAGACGGATGCCCTCGGTCAGGGTCGTGCCGGTGGGGGTCAGGCTGGATGCGGGCACAAAGCCCTCCACGCCGTTCTCCAGTTCGATGAACAGACCGCGCTGGGTCACACCGGAGATCGTGCCCTCATAGCACTCGCCCAGATGGCGGCGGGCATACTCTGCCTTGTAGCAGTCCTCGGCCTTGCGCTCGATCTGCATGGCGATGATCTCCCGCTCGCTGGACTGCTTGGCAGCCTGTGCGGCAAAATCGGTGTAGCGGATGGCCATGGTTTCCTTATCGGTCCCGCTGAGCATGTCGGTCATGATGCGGTGGATGGCGAGGTCCGGATAGCGGCGGATGGGACTGGTGAAGTGGGCGTAATCCTTCAGCACCAGACCATAGTGGCCCTTGGGCTTCTCCTCGTAGCACGCCTTGGACATGCAGCGGAGCATTCCGGTGTTGATGATCTCCTCATAGGACGTGCCGCGCACGCCCTCGAGGATGGCGCTCAACTCCTTGGGGGTGGGGACCTCTTTTGCAAAGTGGTCGTTGATGCCGCATGCCTGCAGCAGGGTGTGCAGACGCTCCAGCTTTTCGCCGTTCGGCTCCTCGTGGACACGATAGACGAACGGGATCTGCTTGACGCGGGCAAAGTGGGCCGCGCACTGGTTGGCCAGCAGCATGAACTCCTCGATCATGGATTCGCTCTCGCCGGAGGTGCGCTTCTTGACATCGATACAGTGGCCGTCCTCGTCGAGGATGAGCTTCACTTCCCCGCTCTCGAAGTCGATGCAGCCGCGCTCGGTACGCAGACGGGCACGATGGCCGTACAGCTCCTTCATAGCGGGCAGCTGGTCGAGGACCTCTGCATACTTTGCCTGAATTTCTGCATCTGCCGTACCGGCCAGCAGGGCGTTGATCTCAGAGTAAACACCCTTGACGCGGCTGCAGATGATGGACTTGACAAAACGGTAATCCGTCAGATTGCCGTCCTGATCCAGACGCATCAGGCAGGAGAATGCCAGACGCAGTTCCTTTTCGTTCAGCGAGCAGATGCCGTTGGACAGGCTCTTGGGCAGCATGGGAACGACCTGATCGGCATAGTACACGGAGGTTGCACGGTTGAAGGCTTCCTCGTTCAGTTCCGAACCCGGCTTGACGTAGTTGGAAACGTCCGCGATGTGGACGCCCAGCTCATAGCCGCCCTCGGGAGTGCGGGTCAGGCTGATCGCGTCGTCGATGTCCTTCGTCTCGGCGCTGTCGATGGTGAAAATGGGCAGCGCGCGCAGGTCCATGCGACCCTCGCAGTCCGCTTCCGAAACGGTCATGCCCTCGAACTTTTTGGCTTCCTCGCGGACCTTGTCCGGGAAGCGGGTGTGGATATCGCGTGCATAGAGCAGCGCCTTGGCGCAGCGCTTGGCCTCGTCCGAGCTGCCGAACCGCATGGCAACGCCCACACGGTGGTCCTCCTGACGGTTGCCGCGCATCATGATCTCGACCGCGACCTTATCGCCGTCCTTTGCGCCGCCTTCACAGTCGCGCATGAGCTGCATGGAGATGGCGGGGCAGTCATCCGGCACGAACTTCAGGCGGCCCTCAATGCGGCGGACCGTGCCCACGAGGTCGTTCTTTTCGGTGAGGATGGCGAGGATCGCGCCCTCATCGCTGCCCTCCACGCGGGGATGCTCAAATTTTTCGACCAGCACCTCGTCACCGGGCATTGCGCCGCGGGTGAACCGGCCCGGGATGAAGATATCGCTCGTCTCGTCCTCGAGCATAACGAAGGCAAAGTTTTTGCCAAGCTTGACCACCTTGCACAGCAGCGCCTTTTCGGCACGGCCGGAGCGCACGGTGAAGAACACGCCTGAGCGCTGGCAGATCACAGCGTCGTGCACCAGAGAATCCAGCGCTTCCATCACCTTGCGGTCTGCACCGCGGTCCCCGCCGAACTTGGACTTCAGATCCTTCACAGTGCAGGGCTGGTTCTGGATGGCATGCTCGATCTTATCGCGTAATGACATAGTTTTTTACTCCTTAACTTCCACAGCCGGCCACCTCCAGCGGGCAGCGGCTCTTCCCTCTTAGACAGAAAAACAGCCCCGCCTTACACGGGGCTGTGCGCGAGTGCTCAGGCCAGACGGCTGGCAAACACACATGCCAGAATGGCCACCACGAAGAACACGATGCCAGCAATGCGGGTCACCTTTGCCAGCATCTGGTCCGCAGGGGTCAGGCGTGCATTGTTTGCACCGTATGCACCGCCGTTGATCGCACCGGACAGGCCCTGACCGTGGGTGTGCTGCATCAGGGTAAGAACGATGATGACGACCGAGGCAGCAAGCAGGACAGCGCCGCCGACGATTTCAATAGCAGACATGGATGGAACGCTCCTTTTATCATAGATTCAAAATGAGTCAACATACAAATACAAGGATATAATATCATACAACGCTTCAAAAAGCAAGAAAAAACCGCATTTAAGGAGCTGTATTTTCCAGCATTTCGGCCACGGCGGCAAAAATCGAGGCGCTGGAGCAGAGCGGCTCGGTCTGGGCATCCTGCAGGACCACGATGGTCCAGCGCGGCTCCTGCGCCGGGACACAGCCCGCGAACCAGCTGTTTTTCAGCTCGACGCCGTCTCGGAACTGGCCGGTCTGGGCCGTGCCGGTCTTGCCCGCCGTTGTTGTCTCCGGCAGGGCGGCGTCATGGCCGGTCCCGTTCTCCACCACCCCCGCGAGGAGCGAACGCAGGGCAGACGCCGTCTCGTCCGACACCACCCGCTTTGCGGTACAGTGTGCAAGGGGCGTCAGCGGCTCACCGGTGGTCTCGTCGAGGGTCGTTTCCAGAAAGAGCGGCGTCCGAAACGTCCCGGTCACCAGCGCATTCATCATTCCTGCCACCTGCACCGGCGTCGCCAGAAGCTCCCCCTGCCCGAAGCAGAAATTCGCATACGCCCCGCTGGACGCAAGCGATTCCAATGCGGGCAGGACCCCCGCCGCCGTATGGAGCGACTCGGTCAGCACGGTTTTCTGTCCAACCCCCAGCGACGCCGCCATGGCGCGGACCCGCTCTGCACCGAGTTTCTGCCCCAGCTGGATAAAGTAGCCGTTGCAGCTTTTTTCCAGTGCCGCAGCGAGGTCCACCTCGCCGTGAGGAACGCCTCCCGCGCACCGGAACACCTGACCATCCACTTCGCACCAGCCGGGACAGGTGTAAATAAGGTCTGTCTCCCCTGCTTCCAGTGCGGCCGCCGCAAGGACCGGCTTGAACACCGACCCCACCGCATAGCTCTGAAAAGCCCGCTCCACCAGCGGACTGTCCGGCGCGTTCAGGCTGTCGGCCAGATGCTCCGGGTCGTATCCGGGCACGCTGACGCACGCGCGGACCTTGGCCTGAGCGGCATCCAGCACCAAAACACAGCCGGTCGTCATCTTCTGGCTGGCGATGGCTTCCACGCCCCGCTGGATGGGCCGGGAGAGGGTCAGCTGGACCCCCACCGCGCCGCTGTCGGCGGCGGTAAGTTCCGGTTCGCCGCGAAGCTTTCCCTGTGCGTTGACGAAGCAGGTCAGACTGTCGGCTTCGCCGGTCCCGGAGAGTTCTGCATCCAAGGCCGCTTCCAGCCCCGAAATGCCGTGTCCCTCACCATCTACTGCGCCGATGAGCTGCGGTGCAAGCGGTGCGGAGACATAGCGTTTGGCGGTCGGCCAACAGGAAACTCCCAGCGCGGAAACATCCCGATCCACCGTGACCAGAAACGGCATCGATGCATTTCGTTTCTGGTAAAGAAGCGCCTGTCCATCCGCATCGGTGCAGGGAAACAGGCGGGTGTAGTTTCCTTCTCCGGGTACGCAGAGCGCAGTCCAATTCGTTCCAAGACCGGTCAGCAGACGCCCTTTGCAATCGTAGAAATTCCCCCGCCGTGCGGGCAGGTGGAGCGTCACGACACTTTGTGCCGCCGCCCGCGCCGCATAGACCGAGTTCGAGCAGAGCCAATACAACCGGCAGACCACTGCCGCAAAGCACCCCACCAACAGCACATACAGCGCCAAGACCCGCCGTCCAGACATGAAAACGCCCCCTTCCACCCTAGAATGGGCCGGAAGAGGGCACATCATACGTTCAGCCGTAAATTTTTCGGATCAGTTCTTCCGCACGGGCGGCATCCTCGGCGGTGGCCGTTCCGGCATAGCGGGCGCGGAGATAAATTTCACGAAGCTCTGCTTCTGCGGCATGGTCCATCCCGTGGGCACGGCCGGTCAGGTCCAAGCTGGTATCGCCACGCAGGATCGTCACGCCGTGTGTCTCACAATACGCGAGATAGGCGCGGTACTCCCTCCGGATGCGGGCGCTTGGGCTGAGGAAAATCCCCGTCCAGCGGCGGGCGCGCGGTGGGACCGAGTGTCGGACCATCGCCGCTTGGGTCTGAACGGGCGCTTCCTTTTTTCGGCGGATGAGACGGCACAGCACAAACACCAGCACCGCTGCCGCCAAAATCCCGACGAGTACCGCCAAAACCTGCGGACCGTTCACCAGCGGGGCCGCACTGTCCTCCATAGCGTTCCGGAGACTGTCGGCGCTGGACTCATAGAGGTCGCCGCGCGCCACACTTTGCCTTGCGAAGAGCGACAGGACCCACGCCACAAAAAGCCATACGCTCTGGAACATCCCGACGATGCCCTTGGCCACCACATTGTTCAAAACCAGCTGAAGCACCGGAACGATCAGCCTAAAATACAGCGCGGAGAGGACCGTTTTGGCTCCTTCGACCACGAGCGTCCGGCTGAGCAGGAACGACATCCCGCACACCGCCGCCAGCGCCCCGCCCGAAACGAACAGCGAGACGGGCTGTGTGCACACTTCCGGGTCCTGTCGGGCGGTCCGGGCGTACCAGACCAGCAGAGCCGCCGCCGCCAATGCCGTGGGAAGCGCTGCCAGAACGGCATCTGCGTTCCAGAGAAGCATCGCCGCCCCGAAAAACGGCCAGACCCGGTACAACCACCGAAAGCACTCCTCCTGCGGCGCAGGAGACAGGCTGAAATCCCCTTTTGCGGCAAGGATCACCCCATAGACCGCCGCCGGAAGATACACCAGCTGATCCGCAAGAGCGGGCAGAAACGGCAATGCCGCAAAACCAGCCAGCGCTGCCCCGATGCGAAACAGTTTGTTTTGGGAAAAATGGGACGCCGCCGCAAAGCAGACAGCGGGCCAGAGCAGGACCCAGACGGAGCCGCCCCCTCCAAAGCAGGACGCAAAAAATCCCGCGAAAGCGTCATAAAATGCAAGCAGACTGAAAAGGCGAAGCCCTTGTAACAGCATCATGCGCGGTGTCCCTCCGTTTCTGCTTCTGCGGCCATCTCCGGCGTGAGGACCAGCACACTGACCCCCGGAAGCGGGTCCAGACAGCGGCGGGCCGCTTCTTCTGACTCTGTGGTCAGCAGGATGCAGCTCGTCTGCTCCTGTGGGTGGTAATACTGCGCACAGAAGGCATCGCACGGCAATGCGGCCTGTCCCGTCGCACGGCCCAGCATTTCCAGCACACGGCGGAAGTGCTCTGGGCCAAACCCCTGCGGCACTTCCAGCGGCTTTTTCCACTCGTCGCCCGCCGTGACGGTCGCATTCAGCAGAAGGTCAAAGGTAGCATTCAGCGCGAACCGATAAGATACCGCCTTTTCTTCCAGCATCCGGCAGACCGTCCGGGCCATGGAATAGCACAGCTCCACCCGCTGCGGCTGAGTGTAGCGTTCGGTGTCGGCATGGACCAGCACCACGACGCGCGGTTCGGTCGTGTAATCGAACTTTTTCACCATCAGGCCGCGGCCCCGGGCGCTCTGCTTCCACGAGATCGAGCGCATAGGGTCGCCGGTGGTGTATTCCCGATAGCCCGCCGTCAGGATGGGGTCCTCGTATAGATAACGGTTCACCGACACGCTGCCCAGAAAGCCGCCCACCATCGTTCCCAATTCCGAAAGGCCGCATTCTTTGGGCGGAACGATGAGTTCATGAAACCCGTGCTCGGTGCGGGACTGCTCCTTCAGGCCCAGAAAATCTCCCCCGATGACCTGAAGCGGTTCCAGCACATACCGGCCCCGCCGCTCGATCTTGACCGGGATACTGAACGACGCTTCCTGATGCGGGCGGAGCCATGTGGTACAGCGCGCCGTGTAACCCGGACCGACCCGGTCTTTGGTCAGGTGAGCCGTCTCGCAGGGAAGAATTTCCCGGCCGAGATGGAACCGCAGAGCCAGAAAGGACTTTCCATGCGGGCCATTGTTCCGGACGGTGAGTGTCAGCTGCACCGGCTCCCCTGCTTCGGTCAGGAAGTCTTCGGTTTCCAGAAGCCCCTGCACATCGTCCAGACTGTGGGCGCAGGACCACCGCTCCAGCCAGAAGAGCAGGGCCGTCAGAAGCAGCCCGCCGACCACCGCCGTCATTCGGCGTTCTCCAGCGGGACCGTGATCTCCGACAGCAGCTTGCGCAGCCGCTGGGCGGCGGCATCGGCGTTCATGCCGCTGCCCAGAACGACGCGGTGGCTGAGCACCGCCGGGGCCAGCCCCTTGATGTCCTCCGGGATGACATAATTCCGCCCCTGCAGCGCGGCGAATGCCTGTGCGGCCCGATACAGTGCCAGCGCACCGCGCGTGGATACGCCCATGACGAAACCGCCCTGCGTCCGAGTGGCTTCCACGATGTCCATCAGGTAGTTCTTCACGTCGTCAGAGACGGCCACTTCCCGGTAAGCCGTGCGGACATAGGCCGTTTCTTCCGGCGTGACGACCGTTTGCAGCTGGTCCAGCACCTGCTGCGACGAGGGCCGCGACAGCACTTCCAGCTCCTGCGCCCGGTTCATGTACCCCAGCGACAGCCGCATGAAAAAGCGGTCCATCTGCGCGTCCGGCAGCGGGAAGGTCCCGAAAGATTCCAGCGGATTCTGGGTCGCCAGCACCATGAACGGCTCGGCCAGACGATGGGTCACGCCGTCCACCGTGATCTGCTTTTCCTCCATCGCTTCCAGCAGCGCCGACTGGGTGCGGGGCGTTGCGCGGTTGATCTCGTCCGCGAGGACAAAGTTCGTAAACAGCGGACCGGGCCGGAACTCGAAGTCTCCGGACTTCTGATTGTAGAAATTGATGCCGGTCAGGTCCGACGGCAGCAGGTCGGGCGTGAACTGCACCCGCTTGAAATCGCCGCCCACCGTCCGAGCAAAAGCTCGCAGAAGCATGGTCTTACCCGTGCCGGGTTTATCTTCCAGCAGCACATGGCCGGAACATAGAAAGCAGACGAGCACCTTTTCGATAACGTCCTCTTTGCCGACGATGACCTTGGCGCAGTTGGAAACGACCTTTTTGCGGTAATCTGTAAATGCCGCTTGATCCATAGATGATCCCCCTCTTTTTTGCGATTGGTTCTATTATAACACAAATTTCGAGGGGCGCAACCAAAAGAAGGCGGAGCCTCCCAAACGGGAAACTCCGCCTTCCACTTCAGCCTTTCCACAAACGGCTCGCATGATTTTTGCTGTATCTCAGTCTTTTTTCGCTTCCGCAAGATTCTCAAAGTAGTGAGATTCCAACACCTCATAGGTCGCCGTCTTATCGATGATCTCTTTTACCAGCCGGTCTAGTTCTCCATTTTCGGTGTAATCCGCCGGGGCAAAATGCCGGATGCGGTTGTCCCGAATCATCTTCAGAACTTTTGTCTTATCGTTCGTATCCGGATTATAAACGCCGATGGAGTGGCCGCCGGAAGAATTCACCAGTTTCATGCAGGGAATATCCGTGTCGCTGTCGCCAATGTAGACGATGTTGCGGAACGGAACGCGCATCTGGTCCGGCGGAAAATAGTCGTTCACTGCCGGGTCATTGATGTCCAGCGTTCCCTTTTCGATGCGGAACAGAAACTGCGTCTTGCTCGTGTAATTGATGACCTGTGCCGGCCACACGGCAACGTTGCGCTCATTATAATAAAAGGAACTTGCGTAGATCTTTTCGAACACGCCCTTTTTCGCGATCGAGGTCCCTTCGATCATCTCTTTCAATCCAGAGGAGATGATGTAGTGCTCCACGATCACGCCCTTTGTCTTTCCATAATCCCGGATACGGTCAAACCACCCATCGACCCCCTTGAAAAGTTTCACCTTGGAGCCATATTCCTCCAGGTTCTTTTTCGTGAACAACAAATTGCCCTGTGCTTCGACCATCATCGTGTACATATAGGCCAAATTCGTATCCATGTCGTTCGCTCTGGCCAGCGCATTGGATTTGTCCCAGAAATCCTTGACATTATATCCAACCGACTGGATATACCCCTGCGCCTGCATATCGTCAGGCGATAATGTCTTATCAAAATCATAACAAATTGCCACCACGGGATGCTTTTCTTTGTGTCTGCGTTCATAATCCATATTATCGCCTCCAAACGACCAAATTCTAATAAAAGACTACATCATCTTCTCTTTTTTGTCAATATTTTTATGATAAACCGCTGTTTTACAAAAACTTTCTGATCGTCGGCATTACACAAAACCTGTCAACAAATTTATCATTTTCCAAAATGCCCGGACACAAAAAATCGGCACTCACTTTACAGCGAGTGCCGATTTTGTTACCCTATCATGCGCTTTGATTTTTGGCGTAAGTGGCGTAAGTTTGGCGTAAATCCGCTTTTGCG
>URVW01000006.1 GCA_900551435.1 uncultured Faecalibacterium sp. | reverse complement strand
TTCCGGATTTTGTGCATTATTTTTTCAGAGAGCTATTTTGCAACAGTCCCTTTTTGTGTGTCTGTTCAAAACTACATGAAGGAACTTAAAACGACCCACCCGACGAGCCGCCGAAGCCGTCGCTGTCCACAGAGGAGCCGCCGGAAGAATCGTTTTCCGGTGCGGGCGGGTCGTAGACCTGCACCCGGTCGGTGTGGGTGTAGAAGTCGTCCTTCACGCGCAGCTTCAGGCCAGCGCCAATGTAGTCGTTGGCTTCCGTCTTGAGTTTGGCCGTTTTCATCTGGCTGTACAGGATGCCGCAGACGATGGCCGCGATGACCAGCGGGATGCCCACCACGATGAGGATGCCAAGGAAACCAAGGCCGTTGTCGGGGTCGTTGTCATAGTCGAGCGGTTCTTCGTTCTCGGCATAGAAATCCAGCGTATCAGCGCATAGGTCAATGTAGGTCTGCGCCGCGTCGGCGTAGTCGCCGTCCGACAGCATGGGCACGACGGTATCTTCCAACTGCTCGATGCGGTAATCGGTGAAGGCCGTCACACCGCCGCCGTAGGTGATGGTGACGTACTTCCGGGAGCCGAGCGCGATCATGAACAGGATGCCGCTTTTTCCACTCCCGCTGCCGAGATCGTTGTCACGGTAGTAATTTTTCGCGAAGTCGCGCTGATCTTCGCTGCCGATGCTGTCCACGGTGAGAAAGTAAACGTCACAGTCGTGCCCTTCCGAAGCGGCCTCGGCGCTGGATTCCAGCGAAGCGAGGGTGTCGGCATCGAACAAGCCGTATTCGTCCCGCACCAGCGGGGCGGCGGCAAAGGCCGGAACGCTGAGACAAGCCATCAGCACCAGCGCGGCCAGAGCGGCACACAGGCGGTGTGCGCAAAGTTTGAAGCATTTCATTTCGGCACACCTCTCTTATAAGTACAGCAGCCATGCCAGAATGGCCATCAAGGGCAGACTGATGCCCGCGAACCATGCGGCGGCTTTGGCTTTGTCTACGGGCAGGTCGCCGATGAGCCGCCCGGTCTGGCCGTTCATCGCGAACAAAAAGTCCTTGTCGTGCCAGCGGGTGTGAAGCATCCAGACCGGGAGCAGGGCATAGTGGGCTTTTCGAATGTTGATGTTGATGTTCTCTTCCAGCGGGTGGACCTCGGAATAGCCGCCCGTGGTCGCGTGGAGGGCCTCCATCGTGGAGTGCTCCATCCGGGTGCGGGCGCGGTCCGAACAGGTCTTGGCGTCCTCGTCGTAGCGGTCGGCCAGAAATCCGGGCAGATAGGCCGTGGAGAACGGCTTCAGGTCGCTGTAATCGAACGGCTCGATGGCGTCCATGTGGGCGTTGGGCATCTTGCTGGACCCGTCCACCGGCACGCGCAGGAACTCGGCTGTGCCCTCGCGGCGGACGTCGTAGTGCTGGGTGGTGGTGACCCGGTAATCACCCTCGCGGTGGCTCTCGGTGATCTGACCGTCGTAGCTTCCGCGCGCGTCGGCCTCGGCGTCGAAGAGCCAGAACGGGACATACACGCCCTGAATCTCTGCAATGTGGTTGTGGTCCTTGAACGCCTTGGGCAGAAAGGCCTTGCCCTTGTAATATTTCGTCAGCTGGGCGACAGCGGCCTTTTTGTCGAGCTTGAAGGGGAGGATATATTCCGGCTTGAGCTTGCCTGAGAGCTTTCCGCCCAACACCGTGGGGTTGCCGCAGTAGGGGCAGTTGGTGGCAGCGGTGGTGGCATCGCAGACCAGCTCGGCCCCGCAGGTCGTGCAGGTGTAGCTGGTCAGGGACGCGGCTTCGGCGTCGCTCCAAACGCCGTCCTCGCGGGCGGCGGTCTTTTTGCGGGTCTCCGCCTTTTTGGCGTCGCGCTCTGCGGCGGCATCGGCCTTTTTCTGCTGGGCGGCGTACTGGGCTTCGATGTCCTGGATCTCATAGGAGGAGCCGCAGTAATCGCAGACCAGCTTGCCGCTGGCGCTGTCGAAGTGCAGCGGGCCGGTACAGGCCGGACATTGGTAATTGGTTACTTTATCAGCCATGGCGAACCCCTCTCTTATGCGCCGAAGGGCTTGCCGCATTCGGGGCAGAACTTGGGCGGATGGGCCGGGTCGGCTGGCTCAAAGCCGCAGTTCGAACACTTAGCGGCGGGCTTCGGTTTGCCGCACTCCGAGCAGAATTTGCCGCTGTTCTTTGCGCCGCAGCTGCAGACCCAGACGGTGGGAGCTTCCGGCTTGGGCTTTCCGCAGGAGGTGCAGAACTTTCCGGTGTTCCCGGCCTGACCGCAGGAGCAGGTCCAGCCGTTTGCCGGTGCCGCAGGCTGGGCAGCAGCCTGTTGTGCGCCCATCTGATAGAGGGTCTGTGCGTTGACGCCGCCCGCCGCTGCAGCCTGATTGACTCCCATAAAGGCCATGGCGGGGCCGGTTGCGGTGTTGGAAGCGGCGGCCTGCATCGCGGCGGCCTGTGCGCCCACGAGGTGGGCGGCGGCGCGGGTGGGGTCCATAAAGGCGGCGCTGCGCTGCAGGTCCTTGATCATCTGCTCGTCCTCTTCGCTGGCCTTGACGCCGGACACGCCGAGGGAGACGATCTCGATGCCGCGCAGCTTGCTCCACTTGGCGCTCAGAGCCTGATTCAGCGCGTCGGCCAGCTCGGTGGTGTGGGCGGGCAGGGACGAATAGCGGATGCCCTGTTCGCTGATGCGGGCAAAAGCGGGCTGCAGGGCGGTCATCAGTTCGGTCTTGAGCTGGCCGTCCAGTGCGTCGCGGGTGTAGGCGTTTTCCACATTTCCGCAGACGTTGGTGAAAAACAGGATGGGATTGACGATGCGGTAGCTGTACTCGCCGAAGCAGCGGATGGCGATGTCGATATCGATGCCCGCCCGCTGGTCCACGACCCGGAAGGGGACCGGATTCGGCGTGCCGTACTTGTTGCCCACCAGCTCTTTGGTGTTGATGTAGTAGATGCGCTGGTCGGTCGCGGCCTGACCGCCGAAGCCGAACCGCTTGCCCATCTCGGCAAAGGCTTCGTTGATGTTCTTCAGCCCGCCGCTCAGCAGGGAAGGCTGGGTCCCGGTCTGATAGGTGTACTCGCCGGGTTCGGCGCAAAGCTCCACCACCTTGCCCTGCTCCACGATCAGGGCGCACTGGCCCTCGGCTACCGCGACGACGGAGCCGTCGGAGATGATGTTCTCACTTCCATGCTTGTTGGAGGAACGGCGGTCGGTGCGCTTCTGTCCCTTGATGGCCAGAACGTCCGCCGGCAGGGCATCGCAATAAAAATACTCTTTCCACTGGTCGGCCATCACGCCGGAGGCCGCGCCCATTGCAGCTTTTACAAGACCCATATGCCAAATCTCCTTTTTTGAAACGGGGCGGGCGGAGAGCGGTTCTCCGGCCCCGCTGTATTTGATCCCAGTATAACAGAAATAAGCCGGAAAGTAAAAGGAAAGCAAACTTCCCCTTGCAATTTCGGCGCGAAGGGTGTAGAATACACCCGACAACAAAATACAGGGGAGCTTGTGATGCAGGCTGAGAGGAAGTGCTCGAACTTCGACCCTTTACCTGATGCGGATAATGCCGCCGTAGGAAGTCATCAAGCTATGGTTTTTTACAGGAGATGCCGCAAAAGGCGTCTCCTGTTTTTTGTTGTCCTCGGAAAAGCAGCCGCCCGCCGGGGCGGCTCCGGGCTGAGGGGGAGCGCCCTGAGCCTTGAATGGATGCGATGGGAAGCCGTGTTCCGGCGTGAGAGGAGGCCAGAAAGCCTCGACCGCTTTGGAAAGGAGAAATTCTTATGAAAGCAGTCTCAACGAAAAAATTGGCTCTGGCCGGAATGCTGTGCGCTCTTGCCGTGGTGGGCAGCGTGTTCAGCTTCCCCATCTTTGGCAGCAAGTGCGCCCCGGTGCAGCACATGGTCAACATCCTGTGCGCAGTCCTGCTGGGACCCTACTATGGCATCGGCGTGGCCTTTGTGGCATCGCTGCTGCGCAACCTGCTGGGTCTGGGCAGCCTGATGGCTTTCCCGGGCAGCATGTTCGGCGCGCTGCTCTGCGGCGTAGTCTACCACAAGACCGAAAAACTGCTGCCCACGCTGGCGGGTGAGGTGTTCGGCACGTCCATCCTCGGCGGTCTGTGCGCCTATCCGGTGGCCATCCTGCTGATGGGCAAGAGCGCGGGCGATATCGCGTTCTATGCCTACATCGTGCCGTTCCTCGTCTCCACGGCGGGCGGTGCAGTCATCGCGGGTGTGCTGCTGGCCGCGCTGCAGCGTTCGGGCGCTCTGCACTCGATGCAGACCCGCTTGAGCTGAGGAGGGCCTTGCATTGACTGCGTTCTCGAACCTTCTGAACCGCGTGCGGGACACTTCGCCGCTGGTCCACTGTATCTCGAACCTCGTCACCGCCAATGACTGCGCCAACCTCGTGCTGGCGGCGGGGGCATCGCCCATCATGGCGGACGCCCCCGAGGAGGTGGAGGAAATCACGGCCCTCAGCCGTGCCCTCTGCCTGAGCCTTGGAACGCCGAACCCCCGCAAGGCGGAAGCCATGCGGAAAGCGGGCCGCAGAGCGGCCCAGCTGGGGCTTCCGGTGGTGTTCGACCCGGTGGGCGTCGGGGCGTCGCAGTTCCGCACGGACATCGCGGAAACGCTCCTGCGGGAGGTCCCGGTGACGGTCCTGCGCTGCAACGCTTCGGAGCTGCAGACGCTGGCCGGAAAAACGCTGGGCAGCTCTCGGGGCGTGGATGCCGGAAAGGCTCTGCCGCAGGAAGAGCTTCTGCCGGTGGCCAAACGGTTCGCGGCGGCGCACCACTGTGTGGTGGCTGTGACCGGCCGGGAGGACATCGTGACGGACGGAATGACCGCCTACGGCATCCGGAACGGCACGCCGCTGCTGCGGCAGGTGACCGGGACCGGCTGTATGCTGTCGGTCCTGACAGCGTCCTTCTTGGGGGCCAGCCCCGAAACGCCGCTGGATGCCGCCGCCGCTGCGGTCTGCATGATGGGCTTGTGCGGCGAACAGGCCGCGGCCCGTCTGCAAGGCCCGGAAGGGACCGGAACGCTTCGTACTTATCTGATCGACGCAGTTTCCCGGCTGACGCCGGAGCAACTGGACAAAGGAGCAAACTATGAACTGTACCCCTGAGATGCTGCGGCTCTACGCCGTGACCGACCGCGCATGGGTCGGCGCGCAGACCCTGCCCCAGCAGGTGGAAGCGGCCCTGAAGGGCGGCGCGACCTGCGTGCAGCTGCGGGAAAAACATCTGGACGATGCGGCCATCCGGGCCGAAGCGCTGGAAATCTCCGCGCTGTGCAAGCAGTACCATGTGCCGTTCATCCTGAACGATAACGTGGCGCTGGCGGCAGAGTGCGGTGCAGACGGCGTGCATCTGGGGCAGGAGGATATGGACCCGGCACAGGCCCGCCAGATCCTCGGCCCGGATGCCATCATCGGCGTGTCGGCCCACAGCGTCGCAGAAGCCAAGGCAGCAGTTGCCGCCGGGGCGGATTATCTGGGATGCGGGGCCATGTTTGCCACCACCACCAAGACGGATACCACCACCCTGCCCAAGGAGACGCTCCGCGCCATCTGCGAAGCCGTCCCGGTCCCGGTCGTCGCCATCGGCGGCATCCACAAAGAGAACCTGCTCTCGCTCGCGGACTGCGGCGAAGCCGGCGTGGCGCTGGTCAGCGCTATCTTTGCAGCCAAGGACATTGAGGCCGAATGCAGGGAACTGCGTCAGCTCGTCAGCAAGCTGTAAGTCAGCCGCGGCAGACCGGGGACACCACCTTCTGCCGCGTAAAACCTCATGGAAAGGGAACTTTCATGAATACCGCAAAACCGTTTTGCGGAGGCGTCGCGATCCAGTACCATCGGAACGATCCGGCCCTTCCGCACCCAAATCAGGTCCAACCTCTTCACGGACATGCACCGCATGGCCGGAGAGTTTTTTGAAAAAGAGTACTGGAGGAAACAACCATGCAGAACTACACCACCCAGATGGATGCCGCACGCAAGGGCATCGTGACCAAGGAGATGGAGATCGTCGCCAAGAAGGAGTACCGCACGACCGAAGAGATTCGGCAGCTGGTCTCTGAGGGCAAGGTCGCCATTCCCGCCAACAAGCACCACACCTGCCTGAACCCGGAGGGCGTGGGCAGCATGCTGCGCACCAAGATCAACGTCAACCTCGGCGTCTCCCGCGACTGCAAGGACTACAACATCGAGATGCAGAAGGTCATGAGCGCGGTCAACATGGGCGCAGAAGCCATCATGGACCTGTCCAGCCATGGCAACACCCAGCCGTTCCGTCAGAAGCTGACCCACGAGTGCCCGGTGATGATCGGCACGGTCCCCGTGTATGATTCGGTCATCCACTATCAGCGCGACCTCGCCACCCTGACCGCACAGGACTTCATCGATGTGGTCCGTCTGCACGCAGAGGACGGCGTGGACTTCGTCACCCTGCACTGCGGCATCACCCGCAAGACCATCGACCAGATCCGCACCCACAAGCGGAAGATGAACATCGTCAGCCGCGGCGGCTCGCTGGTGTTCGCATGGATGTGCATGACCGGCAACGAGAACCCGTTCTATGAGCACTTCGATGAGATCCTCGACATCTGCGAGGAGCACGATGTGACCATCTCGCTGGGCGATGCATGCCGTCCCGGCTGTCTGGCCGATGCGACCGACGTCTGCCAGATCGAAGAGCTGGTCCGTCTGGGCGAGCTGACCAAGCGTGCTTGGGCGCACAACGTTCAGGTCATGGTCGAAGGCCCGGGCCATGTGCCTCTGAATCAGGTCGCCGCCAACATGGAAGTGCAGAAGAGCATCTGCATGGGTGCACCGTTCTATGTGCTGGGACCCCTCGTGACCGATATCGCCCCCGGCTATGACCACATCACGGCGGCCATCGGCGGCGCGGTCGCAGCCGCAAGCGGCGCAGCTTTCCTGTGCTATGTCACCCCGGCGGAGCATCTGGCTCTGCCCAACGTGGACGACGTCAAGCAGGGCATCGTGGCATCCAAGATTGCAGCCCATGCGGCCGATATCGCCAAGGGCATCCCGCACGCCCGCGACATCGACGACAAGATGGCCGACGCCCGCCGTGTGCTGGACTGGGACGCACAGTTCGCCTGTGCGCTGGACCCGGAGACCGCCAAGTCCATCCGCGACGCCCGTCTGCCTGAGGATGACCACAGCGATACCTGTTCGATGTGCGGCAAGTTCTGCGCCGTCCGCAGCATGAACAAGGCGCTGGCCGGTGAGTACATCGACATCCTGTAATTTGTTTTTGCGCGTTTTTCTTCCCAAACGATAAAAAAGCCCCGTGTTGTCAGGCTGAAACGGCCTTTCAACACGGGGCTTTCGCATTTGGGGAGTTATTCTTTGATCTGCGGAACAGCGGACGGCGTCTGGATGAGATTCGTCATGCTCTTCAGGCTGATGGCGATGGTGGACAGGTTGTGCAGCATGGCCGAAGCGGCGGGCTGCAGGATGCCCAGAGCGCCCAGCACGATGAGGGTGGAGTTGAAGCTCAGAACGAAGCGGTAGTTCGAGCGGACCCGGTGCTGCAGGGCGTTGGCAATGGTCTTGAGGACGATCAGCTCTTCCAGACTGTCGGCCTTGATGGTGACATCGGCAATCTCGCGGGCGATGGCTGCACCGGAGTTGATGGCGATGCCGATATCTGCTGCCGACAGGGCGGGCGAATCGTTGATGCCGTCGCCGATCATGACGACGGTGTGGCCCTCGGCCTTGGCCTTCTGGACGAAGTTTGCCTTGTCCTCAGGCAGGACCTCGGCGAAGAACTGGTCCACGCCGACCTGCTTTGCAATGGCCTGTGCGGTGCGGAAGCTGTCGCCGGTCATCATGACCGTGTTCTGGATGCCCAGCTTATGCAGCTGGCGCAGAACGGACGCGGCCTCGGGGCGCAGGGGGTCTGCGATGCAGATGACGCCCACCAGCTGGCCGCAGACGGCCATGTACAGGTGCGAATATTCCGGCGGCAGATCATCGAACTTCTCCTGCTCGTCGGCGGGGACGACACAGTGCTCGTCCTCGAATACGAAGTGGTAGCTGCCGATGACCACCCGTTCGCCGCTGACGCGGCTGGCGATGCCGTGGGCCACGATGTACTCGACTTCCGAGTGCATCTCCTCGTGGGCGAGGTTCTTTTCCTTGGCGGCACGGACCACGGCGTTGGCCATGGAGTGGGGGAAGTGTTCTTCCAAGCAAGCGGCCAGACGCAGGACGTCGTCCTTGTCGCTCTGGCTGAAGGGGACGACATCGACCACCTGCGGGGTGGCGCGGGTCAGCGTGCCGGTCTTGTCGAACACGATGGTGTCGGCGTTGGCCAGTGCTTCCAGATACTTGCCGCCCTTGACGGTGATGTGGAACGCGCCGCACTCCCGCATGGCGGACAGAACGGCCAGCGGCATGGAGAGCTTCAGGGCGCAGGAGAAGTCCACCATCAGGATGGAGATGGCGCGGGTGACGTTGCGGGTCAGAGCGTAGGTGACGACCGTGCCGGCCAGACACCACGGGACCAGCTTATCCGCCAGCTCCAGCGCACGGTTCTCGGTGCTGGACTTGAGCTTCTCGGACTCCTCGATCATGGCCACGATCTTGTCGTAGCGGTTCGCGCCGCCGGAAGCCTTGGCCACAAAGACGCACTCGCCTTCCTCGACGACCGTGCCCGCATAGACCGTTGCGCCCTCGACCTTGCGCACCGGCATCGATTCGCCGGTCAGTGCGGCCTGATTGATCATGGCTTCGCCCTCTAGCACCGTGCCGTCCAGCGGGACCATGTTGCCGGAACGGACCACGATCTCGTCCCCCGACTGCACTTTGGTCAGCGGGACGAGCACTTCCGTGCCCTGCGAACGGACCCAGACCTTATCGACGTTCAGCGCCATGCTGCGGGCCAGATCGTCGAGGCTCTTCTTGCGGGTCCACTCTTCGAGCAGCGAGCCGAGATTGAGCAGGAACATGACCGAACCTGCCGTGCCGAAGTCGCCGCGCAGGACCGAGACGCCGATGCTCAGCGCATCGAGGACTTCCACTTCCAGCTTGCGCTGCAGCAGACACTTGATGCCCTTCCAGACAAAGCCGATGGAGCGGTAAATGGTGTAGGCGGCACGGATGGGCGCGGGCAGGAACAGCTTGCGGAAGTAGTGTCCGGCCACAAGGCTGTACATCTTTTCCTGATATTCCTGATTGATCTTCCGGCTGTCGGCGGAGGTGACCAGCGCATCCAGTTCAGGCTGGTCGAACCGGTAGCCGCTCAGGGCTGCCACCGCTGCCGAGCGCTTGCCGGTATAGGTGATGACGACATCGCCGGTCCGCTCGTAGACGGTGGCCTTTTCGATGGCGTCATGGTGGTTCAGATAAGCTTCCAGCACATCGGCACGATGGAGCGTCATCCGCACATTGCAGACATGGACGCGCATCCGGCCGCGGCCTTCATGTAAGATGGTGCATTTCATGGAACTTTCCCTCTTTTACAATCAAAAAGAGCCGCCCCACAGGCGGCTCTTCGGGCTTTGCATTATTCAGCAGCCTTGTCAGCTTCTGCGGATTCAGCAGTCTCAGCGGTGTCCTCGATGACAGCAGCCTCGGCCTCAGCAGCGCGGGCCTCGTTGATGGCCTTTGCGTCAGCCAGAATGTCACCAGCCTGCTCCTGAACCTTGTTGACGGTCTCCATGGTGCAGTCCTTCATGCGCAGGACCGCTGCGGTGGTCTGGGTGTAGACCTTCTTTGCGTCCTTGCTGGACAGGATCTTGAAACCAGCGGAACCAAACACAACGCCGCCGACGAACAGAGCGATCTTCTTCACATCTACCATAATGATTTCCCTACCTTTTTCGAATGTTATTCCAAGGGCTTGTTGAAGGCCCAGATGACGGAACAGATTTGCTGTTTCTGCGGATATTGTAGCACGGTTTTTGGAATTTTCAAGAGTTTTTCGCAATGTTAATATGAGTAAACTTTGTACGAGGAGTAGTTAGAAATACCTATCCCTATGTGGTTTTTTGCGTCAAACTACCGTTTGTATAGGAAAACAAACTGGCTTTGGGCCGCAAAAAGCCGCAGGGCCGTTCGTGAGACGGCCCTGCGGCGGGAGAATGCGGAAAGAACCGCTTAATTTTCGGCCAGATTGCCGGTGTAGAGCTGGTAATACTTGCCCTTCTTGGCGATCAGCTCGTCGTGGCTGCCGCGCTCGATGATGCGGCCCTGCTCCAAAACCACGATGCAGTCCGCATTCCGGACCGTGGACAGGCGGTGCGCGATGACGAAGGAGGTGCGGCCGTACATCAGGCCGTCCATGCCGCGCTGGACCAGCGCTTCGGTGCGGGTATCGATGGAGGAGGTCGCCTCGTCGAGGATCAGCACCGGAGGATCGGCAACGGCGGCGCGGGCGATGGCCAGCAGCTGGCGCTGGCCCTGCGACAGGTTTGCACCGTCGTTGGTCAGCATAGTGTTGTAGCCATCGGGCAGACGCTTGATGAAGCCGTCCGCGTTGGCCAGACGGGCCGCTGCGATGCACTCTTCATCGGTGGCTTCCAGACGGCCGTAGCGGATGTTCTCCATGACCGTGCCGGTGAACAGGTGGGTATCCTGCAGAACGATGCCCAGCGAGCGGCGCAGGTCATCCTTTTTGATCTTGCGGATGTTGATGCCGTCATAGCGGATCTTACCGTCCGAGATGTCGTAGAAGCGGTTGATGAGGTTGGTGATGGTCGTCTTGCCAGCGCCGGTGGAGCCGACAAAGGCGATCTTCTGGCCCGGGCGTCCGTACAGGTTGATGTCGTGCAGGACGGTCTTTTCGGGCACATAGCCGAAATCGACATCGGTGAAGGTGATGTCGCCCGCCAGCTTGTGATAGGTGGTGGTCCCATCGTGATGGGGGTGCTTCCAAGCCCAGATGCCGGTGCGGTCGGTCGTCTCGACCAACTGGTCGTCCTTGTCATACTTGGCGTTGACGAGGGTGACATAGCCTTCGTCGGTCTCACTGGGTTCGTCCATCAGCTTGAAGATGCGCTCTGCACCGGCCAGCGCCATGATGATGCTGTTGGCCTGCATGGACACCTGACTGATGGGCATGTTGAAGCTCTTGTTCAGCGCGAGGAAGGCCATGACCGTGCCCAGCGTCGTGCCGCCGACACCGCCGACAGCCATCGCTGCACCGGCCAGCGCACAGACGGCATAGCTGACGTTGCCCAGCTGTGCGGTGACGGGCATGATGATGTTTGCATAGGAGTTTGCCTGTTTGGCGCTGTCCTTCAGCTTGTTGTTCAGCTCGCGGAAGCCGGCGAGGGTCTTTTGCTCGTGGGTAAAGACCTTGACGACCTTCTGGCCCTCCATCATCTCTTCAATGTAGCCGTTCACCTTGCCGAGGTCTTTCTGCTGAGCGATGAAGTATTTGCCGCTCATAGCGGTGATCTTCTTGGTGCAGAAGAGCATCAGGGCGACCATGCACATGGTCACGATGGTCAGCTGCCAGCTCATCAGGAGCATGCTGGTAAAGACGGAGACGATGGTGATGGCGCTGGACACCAGCTGCGGGATGCTCTGGCTGAGCATCTGGCGGAGGGTATCGACGTCGTTGGTGTACACGGACATGATATCGCCGTGCGGATGGGTGTCAAAATAGCGGATGGGCAGACTTTCCATGTGGGTGAAAAGCTGGATGCGCAGATTGCGCAGCGTGCCCTGCGTGACGTTGACCATGATGCGGGCATTCAGCCATGCGGCCAGAACACCGACGGCATAGATGCAGCCGACCCGGAGCAGAGCCGCGGTCAGGGGGCCGAAATCAGGGGTGGTCTGCTGGATCATGGGGACGATGTAATCATCGATCAGCGTTTTCAGGAAGAGGCTGGCCTGAACATTGGCCAGTGCGCTGACGACGATGCAGATGAGAACGATGATGCAGTGGGGCAGATAGTGCTTGAACACTTCGCCCATGATCCGCTTGAGCAGCAGACCGGGATTTTCCACTTTGGGCCGGGGCTGACCTGCACCGCGGGGGCCGGGACCACGAACTTCTTTTGCCTGTGCCATTACTGCTCACCTCCCTGTTTGTCGAAGTCGCCGCCGCCCTGTGTCTGGCTGTTGTAGACTTCCTGATAGATCTTGTTGGTCTTGAGCAGCTCCTCGTGCGTGCCCAGACCGTTGATCTGGCCGTTGTCGAGGACCAGAATGCGGTCGGCATCCTGTACGGAGGAGATGCGCTGTGCGATGATGATCTTGGTCGTGCCGGGGATCTCTTCCCGGAACGCCTTGCGGATCTTGGCATCCGTTGCGGTATCCACGGCGCTGGTGGAGTCGTCGAGGATCAGCACCTTGGGCTTGCGCAGCAGGGCGCGGGCGATGGTCAGGCGCTGTTTCTGGCCGCCGGACACGTTGGAGCCGCCCTGCTCGATCCAAGTGTTGTACTTGTCGGGGAAGCGCTCGATGAACTCATCCGCACAGGCCAGCTTGGCCACACGGATGCACTCTTCCTCGCTGGCGTTCTCGTCGCCCCAGCGCAGGTTGTCGAGGATCGTGCCGGAGAATAGAACGTTCTTCTGCAGGACCATAGAGACTTCGCGGCGGAGGACATCGAGGTTGTAATCCCGGACATCCACGCCGCCGACCTTGACGCTGCCGGTCTCAGGATCGTATAGGCGGGGGATGAGCTGGACCAGACTGGACTTTGCACTGCCTGTGCCGCCGATGACGCCCAGCGTCTCGCCGGGTTTGATGGCGAAAGTGATGTCGTTCAGGACCGGCTGGCCGGAACCGTGCTTATACTTAAAGGTGACGTGATCGAACTCGATGCCGCCGTCGGCCACGGTATCGACTGGGGCCTTGGGGGCAGGCAGGTCGGTGATCTCGTCCAGAACTTCCACGATACGGCGGGCAGAAGCAGCCGACATGGAGATCATGACGAAGGCCATGCTCAGCATCATCAGGGCCATCAGGATGTTCATGATGTAGCCGAACAGCGCGTTCAGCTGGCCGGTGGTGATAGAACCGTTCAGGACGTAGTGTGCGCCGAACCAGCTCAGAGCGATGTTGCAGCCGTACACAGAAACGAGCATGGCCGGGTTGTTGAAGCTCAGGCGGCTCTCGGCGCGGACGAACTGCTTGTACAGGCTCTCACAGGCGTTGGTGTACTTGTCGTTCTCGAAGTGCTCGCGGACAAAGCTCTTGACCACGCGGATGGCGGAGATGTTCTCCTGCACCGAAGCGTTCAGGTTGTCGTAGTTCTTGAACACGCGGTCGAAGATGCCGAAGGTGGGGATCATGATGGAAGCCAGCACCGCCACGAGGAAGATGATGGCGACCACGAACACCAGCGTCAGCGAACCGCTGATGGCCGATGCCATGATGAGCGCGAACACCAAATGGACCGGGGCGCGCACGCACATGCGCTCGATCATCTGGAAAGCGTTCTGCACGTTGGTCACGTCGGTGGTCATGCGGGTGACCAGACCGGCCGTAGAGTATTTGTCGATGTTGGAGAACGAATAATGCTGGATGTTCTCATACATGGCGTCGCGAAGATTTCCGGCAAAGCCGGTGGAAGCCTCGGCGGCGAATCTGCCGGCCAGCACACCCAGCAGCAGCGCAATGGCTGCCACAAGGAAGGTGAGCAGACCGTACTTGATGATGGCGTTCATGTCGCCCTTTTCGATGCCCTGATCGATGATAAAGGCCATCAGCGTGGGCAGCAGAACGTCCATGATCGCTTCCAGTGCGGAAAAGAGCGGTGTCAGGATCGCGGCGCGTTTGTACTCGCCCAGATGCGACACTAACTTTTTGATCATCTGGTAATCCTCCTGTTTGTGTTATTTGTTTGACAGAAAACAATTCTATACAAAACAATTAAAATGTCAATGCGATTTTCGCAAGTTACAAAAAATGTCATGAAACTTTCAAAAATCGTACGATTCCGGTGTTATTGCAGACCCTCGCGCAGTTTGTTCAGCAGCCGGAGAAATTCGGCATTCTCCTCCGGCGTGAGCAGACTCTCTACAAATTCGTCGGTCTGATGCAGAGATTGCAGGGTCTTTTCGTGGATGCGTGCGCCTTCCTCGGTCAGGACCAGCTTTTTCAGGCGGGCGTCCTGCGGCACGCTCTGGCGCTCGATGTAGCCTTTGCGCTCCATGAGCTGCAGGATGTTGGTCACCGTGGAGCGGGTGATGGAGAACTCCCGCTCGATGTCCCGCTGGTAGACTGGCTCGTCCTTGTGCCAGAACAGATAGCTCATGATCCAGTCGTGCATGGGGGTCACGTTCTCCACGCCGTTCTCGCGGTGGAAATGGTTGATCTTGCGGAAGATCAGGTTGTTCACCCGGCGCATCTGGGCCGGGATGACCTGCGGGGCCTCCCAAGGGGGATTCTCGCCGCAGCAGGAAACAATGGATTTGTCACACATAATCGTTCATCCTTTGAATTGTTGGATTGGAAATTGTTTTGATGAGAACTGTTTGATACGATACTATTCTAACGCTGGGATACAAGAATGTCAAGAGAAAAAAGAACCTCTCCGTCATCGCTGTGCGATGCCACCTTTCCTGATCGGAAAGCTGGCGCGCATCAGCGCGACGGAGAGGTTTTTCTTTCGGTTAAGTTTCCGCTCGTGCTTCTTCGATCCAGACCCGGATGGTGTCGGGGCGGTCGGTCACGAAGCAGTCCGGCTCCAGCGGGAGCAGGGAACGGACGACGTTCTGGGCGTTGACGGTCCAGAACGCGGCCTTGCAGCCGATCGCGTGGAGCTGATTGACGACTTCCGGATTGCGAAACGCTGTGTGGTATTCACAGCTGACGTACTCTACCGGAAAATCCAGCGTCTGGACGTAGGCTGCCGGGTCTGCTTGGTCCGAGAGGGTCTGCAGGATCTCCCGGACGCTCTGGTGGGGATAAAGGGCCGCAATGAGGGTCAGCTTGTCCGAAATGGCACTGGAAACCAGATCGACCTGACGGCGGAGCGCGGGACAGTTCTCTTCATCCAACGGCTCGTCCATGCTGTTGACCAGTCCGAGGTCCTTCCAGAGGATTGGCGGCGGGAGCATCATGCTCAGCAGGTCGCCCAGCGTCAGGATGCCAATGCGAAGCTCCGGCATCAGCGCCTTGGCCTGTCGCAGCAGATCGTGCCGGAACGAGACGAGGATCAGCCGGTCGGCGATGGCGGCGGCGCGGATGTGCTCCACCACATTGGGGATGAAGTCCGGGTCGTTGAGGATAGGGGCTTTCAGTTCCAGCTGGATCGTGCAGTTCTCCAGCCCCTTGCAAAAGCTCAGCGCTTCGTCCAGCGTGGCCAGCTTTTCGGTGGTGATGTCCACGCCGTTCCACTTGGTCAGGCTGATGGATTCCAGCTCGCCGACGGTCAGGTCGTAAATTTTGGCGGAGAGTTCCATCCCGATGTCGATGAGGTAATCGTGGTGGATGATCAGGCCTTTGTCCTTGGTCTGCTGGACGTCCATTTCAACGCCGTCTGCGCCGAGGTCCATGGCGTTCTCAAAGGCGGTCAGGGTGTTTTCCGGGGCGAGATAGGTCGCCCCGCGGTGTGCGATGATCTCAGGCTGGGTCATGAAGCAAAGCAGTCCTTTTTCGAAAAATTAAAGTCAGGCGAGGTCCTCGCCATCAGAGGCGATGACCTTCTTATACCAATAGAAGCTGTCCTTCTTGGAACGGGTCAGCGTGCCGTTTCCGGCGTTGTCCTTGTCCACATAGATGAAGCCATAGCGTTTCTTCATCTCGCCGGTGGACGCCGACACAAGGTCGATGGGACCCCATGTGGTGTAGCCCATCAGGGGCAGACCATCTTCGTTGATGGCCTTTTCCATCTGCTCGATGTGGGCGCGGAGATAGTCGATGCGGTAGCTGTCGTGAATGGAGCCATCCGGCTCCACGGTGTCCACCGCACCCAAGCCGTTTTCCACGATGAACAGCGGTTTCTGGTAGCGGTCGTAGAGGGTGTTCATGGTGATGCGCAGACCCACCGGGTCGATGGCCCAGCCCCACTCGCTGGTCTTGAGGTAGGGGTTCTTGGCGGCGGCTCCGATGGCGTTTCCGTCGGCCTGACCCATCAGTTCCTTGTCCACCGTGATGCAGCGGCTGGAATAGTAGCTGAACGAGATGAAGTCCACCGTGCCCTCGCGCAGGGTCTGTTCGTCGTCCGGCTCGGTGTGCAGTTGGATGCCGGCCCGCTCCATCCGCTTCTTGGCCCAGACCGGGTATGCGCCGCGGGACTGGACGTCGATGAAGAAGTAATTGTCACGGTCCGCTTCGGCAGCGGCCTGAACGTCCTCGGGTGCGCAGGTGCGGGGATAGAACTCGCCTGCTGCCAGCATGCAGCCCACCATGGCGTCCGGCATCAGCTCGTGGGCCAGCTTGACGGCCTTGGCGCTGGCCACCAGCTCGTGGTGTGCGGCCTGATACTTGGCCTGTTCCACGTTCTCGCCCGGTTCGAACAGCAGACCGGCCCCCATGAAGGGCATGTGCAGCAGCATGTTGATCTCGTTGAAGGTCAGCCAGTACTTGACTTTGCCCTTGTAGCGGCGGAAGATGATGTCGCAGTAGTGGACATAGGCATCGACCATCCGGCGGTCTTTCCAGCCGCCGCACTTCTTAATAAGAGCGATGGGGGCATCGAAGTGGCAGATGGTGACCAGCGGCTCGATGCCGTACTTGTGGCACTCGTCGAACAGGGCGTCGTAGAACGCCAGACCCTCTTCGTTCGGCTCGGCATCGTCGCCATTGGGCAGGATTCGGGTCCACGCGATGGACAAGCGGTAGCACTTGAAGCCCATCTCGGCGAAGAGGGCGATGTCCTCTTTGAAGTGGTGGTACATGTCGATGGCTTCATGCGAGGGGTAGAAGTGCTGGTCATCGCATTCCAGCATCTTCAGCTTTCCGAACATCACCGGAAAGCGGTCCTCGCCGAACGGCACGACGTCCACATTGGCCAGTCCGCGTCCGCCCTCGTTGTAAGCGCCCTCGCACTGGTTGGCAGCGGTCGCGCCGCCCCACAGAAAGTCCTTTGGAAATTTGCCCATGAATGAATACCTCCTTATCAAAATCTGCTGCCTTCATTTTATCATGTCTGAAGGGGCCATTCAAGGATGAAAGTATGACTCTTTCCGTCATTTTGACGAAAAATACGGCTGATTTTTTGCAATTTTCACGAGAAAAACCTAAAATGCGGAAGATTTTCCTTTCATTCTGTTTCTTCCCAACGGACAGGAAGTATGGTAGACTTTATGTGGAAAGAAAACTTTCACTTCGTCCGTTGGAGAAAACCTCTCCGTCAATGCTTCGCATTGCCACCTCTCCTGATAGGAGAGGCCTTGGCAGTCGGATACAGCTTACTGGATACGCCAGAGGCTCCCCTATCAGGGGAGCTGGCGAGCCGAAGGCGAGACTGAGAGGTTAATAAAGAAAACAGAATAAGGAAAATGGAGTGTTTTGCTATGAAGGAATTCCAGCCGATCAAAGAAGGAAAAGTCCGCGAGATCTATGACAATGGTGACAGCCTGATCATGGTGGCGACCGACCGCATTTCCGCATTCGACGTGATCCTGAAAAATAAAGTGACCAACAAGGGCAAGGTCCTGACCCAGATGAGCAAATTCTGGTTCGACTATACCCGTGATGTTCTGCCCAATCACATGCTGAGCGTGGACACCAAGGAGATGCCGGAGTTCTTCCAGCAGCCCCAGTTCGAGGGGAAGTGCATGATGTGCCGCAAGCTGACGATGCTGCCCATCGAGTGCATCGTGCGCGGCTACATCACCGGCAGCGGCTGGGCCAGCTATCAGAAGACCGGCAAGGTCTGCGGCATCCAGCTGCCCGAGGGCCTGAAGGAATCCGAGAAGCTCCCTGAGCCGATCTACACTCCCTCCACCAAGGCCGAGATCGGCGACCATGACGAAAACATCTCCTACGAAAAGAGCATTGATGTTCTGGAAAAACAGTTCCCCGGCCACGGCGAAGAGTACGCCACCAAGCTGCGGGATTACACCATCGCACTGTATAAGAAGTGCGCAGAGTATGCCCTGAGCCGCGGCATCATCATCGCCGACACCAAGTTCGAGTTTGGTCTGGACGAGAACGGCAATGTCGTTCTGGGTGACGAGATGCTGACCCCGGACTCCTCCCGCTTCTGGCCGCTGGAGGGCTACGAGGCCGGTCACGGCCAGCCCTCGTTCGATAAGCAGTTCGTCCGCAACTGGCTCAAGGCCAACCCTGACAGCAACTATGACCTGCCGCAGGATGTCATCGATAAGACCATCGAGAAGTACCTCGAGGCTTATGAGCTGCTGACGGGAAAGAAGCTGTAAGCTGTTATTCTAATAAGAACAAGGGCCGCTTTTCCGCATGGAACGGAGAAGCGGCCCTTGTTTTTTGTTGTGATCTGTTGAAAAGTGTGTTACAATAAAAATGCCGCCTTATGGCGGCGAATAAGGTGCTGTCTGCATTGCA
The DNA here is from genome assembly GCA_900551435.1 of uncultured Faecalibacterium sp. GTDB lineage: Bacteria > Bacillota > Clostridia > Oscillospirales > Ruminococcaceae > Faecalibacterium. The sequence goes on along the minus strand of URVW01000006.1, from coordinate 34,634 downwards.
GGTGGTCAAGCTTCCATATCCCCGCTCACGCAGTTTGTTCTTCGGAATAAATCAGACACGAGCCGGGAACGGAACTTTTTTGAAAAGCGAATCTTCCCGGAGCCTTGCGGCGAAGGGAGGGATGTCCAATGACACTGTTAGAAACTTTAGCGCTGCTGACCTTGATCGTCACCGTGATCTACGAAACGATCGATGTCATGCTGAAAGTTTTACAATACATTGAGAGCAAGCAAAACAAAAAAGATTGACCGCCCACGTCTTCCAAACTGTCCGGTCAATCTCTTTTTTGATTGCAGGGGATAATGGAAGCTGACCATTGCTGGACAGCACCTTTTCTGTTTCCATTATACCCGTTTTCAACGTGTTGTCAAGCTTTTGGATACGCTCAAAACAGAAACCCGTCAGCCCTTGCAATTTTTCCCGGCGGATGGTATCATAAGCAATGCGCGCGCTGAGACGTGCAAAAGAATACGAAGGAGCAATCTTTTATGAAAATGATGAATAGAGTTTTTTCCCTCGCTGTGACGGCGGCTCTGGCCGTTGGTCTGCTGGCTGGCTGCGGTGCATCTTCCACCGCAAGCAGCACGGCTGCTTCCAGTGAGGCAGTCTCCTCGGTGGCGGCTTCTTCTGAAGCAGCTTCCGCAGAAGCTTCGGAAGCCAAGGTCAAGGCACAGTTCACTGTGACCGGCGCAGACGGCGAGAGCCAGACCTTTGATCTGGAAGTCACCGATGGCGAGAAGCTGAGCGATGCACTGGCCGAGGCCGGCATCATCAGCGAGGAAGAAGCCGCAGCCGGTTTCGTCACCACCGTCAACGGGGAGACGGCTGATTGGGACAAGGATTCTGCATGGTGGTGTCTGACCGACGCTTCCGGCGAGATGACCAGTGTGGGCGTTGGCGACATCGAGCTGCACGACGGTGACAGCTATGCCTTTACCTACACGAAGTAAGGAACCCATGCACAGCAAGGTCCTGCGGCTGGTCCTCAGCGGCCTGATGGGAGCGCTGCTGGTGGTGAGCAAACAGGCCATGAGCGGCGTGCCCAATGTCGAGCCGGTGACCCTGCTCATCATCCTGTTCGCGTTGGAACTGCCCCGGGAGACGCCCGGAGCCATCACGGTGTTTCTCGTGATGCAGGGTGTTCTGTACGGTTTTGGCATCTGGTGGGCCATGTATATTTATATCTGGTATCTGCTGGCGTTGCTGGCGCGGCTGCTCCGCCGGATGGACAATGCTTTCGGCTGGGCGGTGTTCAGCGGGCTGTATGGGCTGTGCTTCGGCGGCCTGTGCTCGGTGGTGTATCTGTTCGCCAAGACCCCGGCCTTTGCCCTGAGCTGGTGGCTCAGCGGTCTTTCCTACGACGCCATGCACGGCGTGGGCAATTTCGTCATCATGCTGCTGCTTTACCGGCCCCTGCGCACGGCATTGCAGACCGCGAAAAAACAGATCCATTTATAAAAGGAGAGCGTGTTCTGGTCGAACGACCGGAACACGCTCTTTTGGTTATCCCAGAATCTTGCTCAGGAACCAGAGCAGGAAGCTGGGCAGACCAGCCTGTTCCAGCATCCACAGCAGGATCGAAGAGGACAGGGAAAACGTCGAAAACATTTGGCTTTCTCCTTTGCAGCAGTTTGGGAGCGAAAGGCTCCACCTAGAATACGGAGAAAGCGGGGGCAGGATTGCTGGAAATAATTCCCACAAAAAAGCGGCAGCACCGCCGCACAGGATGCTGCCGCAGAGAATGCGATTTTCAACCGTTTCAGCGCTTGACGTTGAAAGCTGCCATGCCCGGATAGACGGCGCTTGCGCCCAGATGCTCTTCGATGCGGAGCAGCTGGTTGTACTTTGCAACGCGCTCGGTACGGCTGGGAGCACCGGTCTTGATCTGGCAGGTGTTCAGAGCCACGGCCAGATCGGCGATGGTGGTGTCCTCGGTCTCGCCGGAACGGTGAGAGCTGATGGCGGTGTAGCCAGCCTTGTGAGCCATCTTGATGGCTTCCAGCGTCTCAGAGACAGAACCGATCTGGTTCAGCTTGATCAGGATGGCGTTGCCAGCACCCAGCTGGATGCCCTTGGCCAGACGCTCGGTGTTGGTGACGAACAGGTCGTCACCCACCAGCTGGACCTTGTCGCCCAGCTCGCGGGTCATCTCCTGCCAACCTTCCCAGTCCTCTTCGTCCAGACCGTCCTCGATGGAGATGATGGGGTACTTCTCCACAAGGCTCTTCCAGTGGGCGATCAGCTCGCTGGAGGTGTACTCCGTGCCAGCCTTGGGCAGCTTGTAGAAGCCCTTGCCCTTGGGGCTCTTCCACTCGGAGGAAGCGGCATCCATGGCCAGCATGAAGTCCTTGCCGGGAACATAACCGGCCTTCTCGATGGCAGCGAGGATGGTCTCGATGGCCTCTTCGTCGCTGGACAGGTTGGGCGCAAAGCCGCCCTCGTCGCCGACGGAGGTGGCCAGACCCTTGGCCTTCAGGATGGAAGCCAGAGCGTGGAACACCTCAGCGCACCAGCGCAGAGCTTCCTTGAAGGAAGGAGCGCCGACAGGCATGATCATGAACTCCTGCGTGTCCACGGTGTTGGTGGCGTGTGCGCCGCCGTTCAGGATGTTCATCATCGGGACGGGCAGACGGTTGCCGTTGACACCGCCGAGGAAGCGGTACAGGGGCATGTCCAGCGAAGCGGCAGCAGCGCGGCATGCGGCGATGGAAACGGCCAGAATGGCGTTTGCACCCAGATTGGACTTGTCTTTCGTGCCATCCGCCTTGAGCATGGCGGCATCGACGGCGTAGATGTCGGAAGCGTCCAGACCCACCACAGCGTCAGCGATGACGGTGTTGATGTTCTCAACGGCCTTGGTCACGCCCTTGCCCAGATAGCGGCCCTTGTCGCCGTCGCGCAGCTCGAGGGCCTCGAACTCGCCGGTGGAAGCGCCGGAGGGAGCACAGCCGCGTGCGACCGTGCCGTCTGCCAGCGTGATCTCAGCTTCAACGGTGGGGTTGCCGCGGGAATCCAGGATCTCACGGCCGACAACAGATTCAATTTCCAGATAGTTCATGATAAAACCTCCCGGGATCATTTTTCATAAGTGGATAGTCAATGCTAACTAACCGCTTTTATCCTACCACGTCCTGCGCCCCGGTGCAAGAGGAAACCGGGATGTTTGTGGCTGTAAACATTGCAAGTGTGCCCGGAAAGCGGGAAGCGCATACAGGGCAGGAAGCTTAATTTTGTACGGATTTCTCACAAAATTGTTCTTTGCCTTTGAAAAAGGGGGAGTTACAATGGAATTACCCTCGAATCGGACCTGTTCCTGCGGGTGTCGCTGGCGGTCGTGTTTGCGAACGCGATGGGCATCCGCGGCACATGGCTGGCGTGGCCGGTGGGCTGGATCGTCGGGACCGGGCTTTCCGTGGTGTTTTATCGGACCACGATCCGGCCCATGGCGGACAAAGAAACGACGCTGTAACCTTTTTGACATGTGTGAAAACCGTTCATTTCAGGGTGAAACAAGTTGAATGAAATGAAAAAACATCCAAAATAAACGGAAATTTTTGTGTACTTTCACATGAAATGACGGAAAACGCCCGGAAAAGTATGGACGGTTTGTGAATTGCGAACCGCCTTGAACGAGACTATAATGAAACTACCGAAAGCAGAGCCGCTTTGAGGAGAAGGCTCTGCTTTCCGCATTTTATGCAAATACTTCCAAACAGGAGGATACACATTATGAAAAAGATGATTACTCGTCGTAATTTCCTGGCTGCTGCCGGTGTTGTGGCTGCTGCCGGTGTCCTGACCGCTTGCGGCGGTTCTTCTTCCAGCACGGCTGCTTCTTCTGGTGCAGCTTCGACCGCTGCTTCCACCGCCGGCGCTGCCGCTTCCGGCGACACCATCAAGGTCGGCGTCCTCGGACCCCTGACCGGTGATGTTTCTGTCTACGGTCAGGCCGTTGTCAACGGTGCGACCCTGCGCCTGAAGCAGGCCAACGAGGCCGGCGGCATCAACGGCAAGCAGATCGAGATCATCACCATGGATGAGCAAGGCGACCCCACTCAGGCCGTCACCTGCTTCACCAAGATGTGCGATCAGGGCATCACCGCTCTGGTCGGCGACGTGACCACCGCTCCTACGCTGGCCGTTGCTGCCGAGAGCGCAGATTACAACATGCCCATGGTCACCGCATCTGCGACCGCTGAGTCCGTCACCTACGATGCCGAGACCGATTCCGTGAACGCAAATGTGTTCCGCACCACCTTCACCGACCCGTTCCAGGGCGTCAAGATGGCCGATTACGCCTATCAGAAGCTGGGCTACACCAAGGCAGCCGTCATCTTCAAGAAGGGCGCTGACTACAACGAGGGTCTGGCAGAGAACTTCGTCAAGGAGTTCGAGGCACAGGGAGGCACGATCGTCGATCAGGAGAGCTACTCCGACGGCGACGTCGATTACAAGACCCAGCTGACCAGCATTCTGGGCAAAGGCCCCGAGACCGTGTTCTGCCCCAACTACTATCAGGAAGTGGGTCAGATCCTGTCTCAGGCGGAGAGCATCGGCCTGACCGTTCCGTTCCTCGGCGGCGACGGCTGGGATGGTCTGGAAGGCTATGCGACCGCTGACCAGCTGAAGGACAGCTTCTTCTGCGCAAACTACGCAAAGGGCGCTTCCTCCGACTTCGAGGATGCTTACAAGGCCGAGTACGGCGAGGAGTACCCCAACGGCTTCGCTCCTTTGGGCTACGATGCTGCTACCACCGTTCTGTACGGCATTCAGGCCGCTGAGGACGCTGGTCTGGAGGCTGGCTCCGACGAGTACAAGCAGGCAGTCATCGACGCCATCGCTGGCGGCACGATCGAGGGCCTGACTGGTACGTTCACCTTCGATGAGCACCACGATCCCGTCAAGAGCACTGCCATCCTGACCTACATCGATGGCAAGCCCGAACTGAAGGAGATGTTCTGATCGAAGCCATCCGCCGCAAGCACCGGTGCTTGCAGCCGCTTTTGATTTAGAACATTGACATTGGACCCATTGCGGAGACCGCCGGAACAGGTTGTCTCCGCTTTTTTGGTAAAAAAGTGATCCCCCAAAAGGCGCACCGCTGCGCCGCAAAGAAAGGAAGTATCAATCCATGACAGTGTTTTTTAGTCAGCTGATCAACGGTCTTTCCCTGGGCAGCATCTATGCACTGATCGCACTGGGCTACAGCATGGTGTACGGCATCATCCTGCTGCTGAACTTTGCCCATGGCGATGTCATTATGGTGGGCGCATACATGTCGTGGTTCGTGATGAACCAGCTGGGCCTTGGCCCGGTCACCGCCGTCTGCGCAACCATCATCGTCTGTACGCTGCTGGGCGTCGTGATCGAAAAAGTCGCCTACACCCCGCTGCGCAATGCGCCGCGTATCTCGCTGCTGATCACCGCCATCGGCGTGTCCTTCTTCTTGGAGTACACCGCTGAGCTGATCATGGGTTCCGGCGCAAAGGTCATCCCGTCCTATTTTGACGCCAAGACGTTCTATGTCGGCAAGGTCCCTGTGGGCCTGACCTCCATCATCACGCTGGTGGTCACCGTGCTGTCTATGCTGGTGCTGACCTTCCTCGTCCAGAAGACCAAGCTGGGCAAGGCGATGCGTGCCGTTTCGGAAGATATGGACGCTGCCCGCCTGATGGGCATCAACGTCAACAGCACCATTTCCTTCACGTTTGCCGTCGGCTCGGCGCTGGCCGGCATCGGTGCGGTGCTGTACTGCTGCTCTTACCCGCAGGCGACCCCCACCATGGGTTCCATGCTGGGCCTGAAAGCCTTCGTTGCAGCCGTTCTGGGCGGCATCGGCTCCATCCCGGGCGCCATGATCGGCGGCATCGCCATCGGTCTGTGCGAGTGCTTCGTTTCCGCCATCGGCCTTTCCGCATGGAAGGACGCCGTGACGTTCGCGATCCTGATCATCGTTCTGCTGGTCAAGCCCACGGGCTTCCTTGGCCGTCAGGTACAGGAAAAGGTGTAAAGGGGGACTGAATCATGAATACGAAACGCAAGACCCTGAAAATGCCGGTCCGCTACCTGATGAACGCGGTGCTGGTGGCGCTGCTCTTTGTGGGCCTGTCTTACCTGACTCAGAACGTTCTGTCTACTTACCAGAACAAAGTCCTGCTGACGGTGGGCATCAATATCATTCTGGCCGTGTCCCTGAACGTGGCCACCGGCTACCTCGGCCAGCTGCCGCTGGGCCACGCGGGCTTTATGGCTGTGGGTGCATACACCTGCGCGCTGTTCACGAAGTACAGCCCGCTGCCCGCCGGCATCTCGTTTGCCATCGGTCTGGCACTGGCCTGTGTCGTTGCCGGTCTGTTCGGCGTCCTCATCGGCATCCCGGCCCTGCGCCTGACCGGTGACTACCTCGCCATCCTGACACTGGGCTTCGGCGAGATCATCCGCATCACCCTGAACAACATCGACGATGTGCTGGGCTTCAAGCTGTTCTACGGCGCAAAGGGCCTGAAGAATATCCCGAAGTACTCCAATTACTGGAACGTGTTCCTCTGCGTGGTCATCACCTGCTTCGCCATCCATGCGATGATGAAGTCCCGCCATGGCCGTGCCATCTTCGCCATCCGAGACAACGAGATCGCCGCCGAGAGCTGCGGCATCCAGACCACTTATTATAAGGTCATGGCCTTCGCCTTCTCGGCCGCATTTGCCGGTCTGGCGGGCGGTCTGTACGCATGCTATCTGGGCGTTCTGGACCCCTCGACCTTCGGCTTCATGAAGTCCATCGAAATTCTGGTCATGGTCGTTCTGGGCGGCATGGGTTCTATGCTCGGCTCCATTCTGTCGGCAACGGTGCTGACCATCCTGCCCGAGGCGACCCGCAGCTTTGAGAGCTACCGCATGGTGGTCTATTCGCTGGTGCTGATCCTCATGATGATCTTCCGCCCGGGCGGACTGCTGGGCAGCTACGACTTCTCCATGAGCCGCATCGTGGAAAAGGTCATGAACGGCGAACTGTTCCAGAAGAAGAACAAGGAGGGTGCAGACCATGAGTGAGTTCCAGACAAGACTGAACAGTGTCCCCTCCGGCGGCTTCCTGACCGACCGCGATAAGGACAAAAAGCCTATCCTCGACGTGCGTGAGCTGGGCATCGATTTCGGCGGTCTGACCGCGGTGGACGGCTTCAACCTGATGATCGGCCGCAACGAGATCACCGGCCTGATCGGCCCCAACGGCGCGGGCAAGACCACTGTGTTCAACCTGCTGACCAACGTGTATCAGCCTACCCGCGGCTCTATCCTGATCGACGGCATGCCCACGGCGGGCAAAAAGACCTATCAGGTCAACCGCATGGGCGTGGCCCGTACCTTCCAGAACATCCGCCTGTTCAAGGATCTGTCGGTCATCGACAACATCAAGGTGGGTCTGCATGAGTCCATGAAGTACGATCTGGCTTCGTCGATCATCCGTCTGCCCAACTACTGGAAGGAAGAAAAGAAGTGCACCGAGCGTGCGCTCGAGCTGCTGGACATCTTCCACATGGCCGACCTCGCCAACACGACGGCGGGCAGTCTGCCCTACGGCGCACAGCGCCGCTTGGAGATCATGCGTGCACTGGCCACCAGCCCGAAGCTGCTGCTTCTGGACGAGCCGGCCGCCGGTATGAACCCCTCGGAGACGGCAGAGCTGACCGAGACCATCCGCCGCATCCGCGATGAATTCAACATCGCTGTGCTGCTGATCGAGCACGATATGAGTCTGGTCATGGGCATCTGCGAGGGCATCGCCGTGCTGAACTTTGGCCGCATCATCGCCAAGGGCACGCCGGACGAGATCCGCAACAACCCGCAGGTCATTGAAGCATATCTGGGCAAGAAGGAGGGCTGACCGATGGCTGAATCGATGCTGAAAGTAGAGGATATCAACGTTTACTACGGCAACATCCACGCCGTCAAGAACGTCTCCTTTGAAGTGAACGAGGGCGAGATCGTCACCCTGATCGGTGCGAACGGCGCGGGCAAATCCACCACGCTGAAAACCGTCTCCGGCTTGCTCCACCCCAAAACGGGCGACGTCCTGTACAAGGGCAAGAGCATCAAGGGTCTCCGCGCCCACAAGATCGTGGAAGCCGGTCTGGCGCATGTTCCCGAAGGCCGTCATGTGTTCCTGCATATGACCGTGGAAGAGAATCTGGACATGGGCGCATACACCCAGCCCGCTTCCACCATTGCGGGCAACAAGGAGAAGATCTTTGAACTGTTCCCCCGCCTGAAAGAGCGCCGCAAGCAGATGGCGGGCACGATGTCCGGCGGCGAGCAGCAGATGCTGGCCATGGGCCGCGCGCTCATGAGCAACGCTTCCATGCTGATGCTGGACGAGCCGTCGATGGGCCTGTCGCCGCTGCTGGTGCAGGAGATCTTCGACATCATCCAGAACGTCCATAAAGAGGGCATGACCATCCTGCTGGTCGAGCAGAACGCGCAGATGGCGCTTTCGGTGGCAGACCGCGCCTACGTCCTTGAGACGGGCCGTGTCGTCATGGAGGGGACCGGCGCAGAGCTGCTGACGAACGAGCGGGTCCGCAGCGCCTATCTGGGCGGTTAAATCCAAAAAGCAAAGGGAGCTGTTCCACACCATGTGGAGCAGCTCCCTTTTTTGATGCTTTTTTACCCCCAAACGAACCACAGATACAGATAGCCGGTGAGAACGGCGGTCAGGGTGAAGGGGATGCCGATGCGCAGAAAGTCGCGGGTGCGGACCGTCTCGCCGTGCTTGCGGAGGATGCCGATGGCGGCGATGTTGGCCGATGCCCCAATGGGCGTCAGATTTCCGCCGAGGGTCGCGCCGGTCAGAAGTCCGAAATAGAACAGCTCCGGCGGGAAGCCCGCGCCGCCGTTCATCAGGGCGGCAATGCTCTGAACGACGGGCAGCATGGTGGCGACATAGGGGATGTTGTCGATGAAGGCGGACAGCAGGACCGACACGAACACCAGCAGCGTATACAGCCGGAACGGGTCGTCGCCCGAAAACTGATAGAACAGCTCGGCGGCGGCATCGAGGACACCCGCCTTGCCGACTCCTTCGATGAGGATGAACAGCCCGAACAGGAGAAGCAGGGTGTCGCAGTCCAGCTCTTTGGCGGTCTGGACCAGCGGCCGGAACGACCTGCTGCGCAGACAGGTCCGTGCGACGCCGAACAGGCACAGGCTCATGCAGATCAGGCCGCTGCGCAGATCGTAGAGCGTTTTCAGAAAGCCGCCGTCCGGGCAGGGGAGGAAGGACGCCAGAATGAGCAGCCCGACCGTCAGCAGCATCAGCGCGGTGGGAACATCGTCCTCCACTTCGGTCTCGACGACGGCGGAGATGGGCTGGGTCTGCTTCCGGAACAAGAACAGCAGAACGCCCAGCGATGCCAGCGCGCCCAGCTCGACGCCGAAGAAGATCCCGGGACGGCCTTCCATCCAGAAGAAATCAAAGAAGTTCATTTTCGCAAAGCCGCCCAGCAGGATGCTGGTGGTGTCACCCACAAGGGTAGCCGCGCCCTGTAAATTGGAAGAAACGGCAATCGAAATGAGGACCGGGACCGGCGAGATGCGAAGCTTGCAGGCAATGGCAAGCCCTACCGGCGCGACCATCAGCACGGTGGCGACATTGTCCACGAAGGCGCTGATGAATCCCGCGAACAGCGCCAGCGCACAGACGGCCCACCGCACATTCGGGACCCGGACGATGAGCTGTTCAGCCAGACGGGCAGGCATTTTGCTGGCGATGAACAGGGAGACGGTCCCCATCGTGCCGGCCATCATGAGCAGAACGTTGAAATCTACAGCCCGTGCGGCGTCTTGGAGCGTGAAGTCGTAGACGCCCGCCATGCCCAGCAGCAAAAAGGCCGCAGCCCCGCCCAAGGCGGCCCAAGGGCGATACTGCGGCAGACACAAGATCAAAACGTAAGTAAGAGCAAATAAGAGCAGCGCAAGGATCATATATTCTCCTCAGCCAGCGGCTTTGTGTCGGCATCCTCATCGATCATCCGGTAGCCTACGCCCAGCTCGTTGAGGATGTAGGTGTTCAGGCCCGGGCGACTGCCCAGCTTGCGGCGGATGTTGGCCATGTTGACCTGCAGCTTTTTGGTGCTGCCGCAGTCGGTGTCGCCCCAGATGGCTTTGACGATGGCGGCATAGGTCATCACCCGTCCGGCATGTTCCGAGAGGAAGGCCACGATGTTGTATTCGGTCTGGGTCAGCTTGATCTCTTCCTCGCCCACGAACACCTTGCGGCGCTCGTAGTTGATGGTCAGGTCCTGTGCCTTGAACACCCCGCTCGGCCCGACGCTGCTGTAGCGGGTGACCCGCAGGGCTGCACGGACCCGGGCCAGAAGCTCCCCGGTCCCGAAGGGCTTGGTGATGTAGTCGTTTGCGCCGAGGTCCAGCGCTTCGATCTTGTCCTGCTCGGTGGTGCGGGCCGACAGCACGATGATGGGGGTCAGATATTTCTGCCGGATGAAGCGGATCAGCTCCACGCCGTCCCGGTCGGGCAGACCGAGATCCAGAATGACGAGGTCCGGGTTGTGGGAGGTGAACAGCGTCTGCCCCATCGAGCAGGTGTTGGCCACCAGCGCCTGATAATCGTTCGTTTCCAGAAGGGTCTGGATAAAGCTGCAGATATTGGCTTCGTCCTCTACGATCAGGACCTTGAATTTATTATTGCTCATCTTCATTTTCCTCCGTCTCGATGGGTTCCGTTTCCAGCCAGAAGCGAATGGTCGTTCCTTCGCCGGGGCGGCTCTCGGCCTTGATCTCGCCGCCGTGGGCTTTTACGATGGCGGCACAGACCGAAAGCCCGATGCCCATGCCATGCTTGCCGCTGTCGGCCGAATGGTCTGCGGGCAGGACCCCCGTGAACAGGGTCCGAAGCTGCTCTTTCGGGATGCCGCAGCCGTCGTCCGACACCTCAAAGATGGCGTGGTTCCCCAGCGTGAACACCTTGAGGGTCAGCTTGGTCATCCCCTCGGCGTGGAGCACAGCGTTTTCCAGCAGATTGGTCAGGACCTGCGAGATCAGCATGGAGTCCATCGGGATCACGATGAAGCTGTCGGGCAGGTCCACCTGAACGTTGACGTTCGGGTAGCGCTTCTGGAACCGGACCAAGACCGTATCGATCAGCTCTTCCAGCACCGTGGGCGTTTTCTGGACCGAGACTTTCTCGCTGTCAAAGCGGGTGACCGACAGTAGGTTCTCGACCATTCGGTTCAGCCACTGGGCGTCCGAACAGGCTTCGCCAAGAAGTTTTAATTTTTGCTCTTTTTCCAGCGAGTCATAATTCTCGATGACCGTCGAACAGGCGCCGTAGATGGAAGTCAGCGGGGTGCGCAGATCGTGCGAGACGGCCCGCAGCAGGGTGGCCCGCATTTTTTCGGTCTCGCTCTCCATCCGAAGCTGTTCCTGCTTTTTGATGCGGGTGGTCAGGGTGCTGGTCATGATGGAGACGACCAGCATCACCACGCCGGAGAACAGATTTTCCGGCAGGGTGAAGTTGAAAGCGAAATAGGGCGAGCGGAACGCAAAGTTCACCGCCAGCACGCCCAGCAGCGAAGCCGCGACGCCCCAGATGTAACCATCTGTATACATCGAGATCAAAAATACTGCTAAAACAAAGACCATCGACGCGACACCGTCGATCCGGCCGCTGATCTGCTGGATGCCGAACACGACCGCGAAGGCCAGACAGAACACGCCCAGCAGGATGAAGATATCCCGTCGGCGGAACGTTTGCTTCATAGGCCATCCCTCCTGATATTTATTCCGATCTATCTTGAAAGTATACCATATTTTGATTAAAAATACAGCTAAGGAGCGGAAATGTTGACCCGCAGAAGGAAGGGCGGTATACTGGAAAAAAGCGCAAAGGAGAGATCGGGATGCTGTATGTTTCTTCGGTGGACCTGTACCCGGGCAGTCAGGAAGAGCGTCTGCCCGGATTTACGCCGCAGTTTCCGCATCTGACCAGCTGTTCGCAGCTGGAAAAATTCCCGCAGCATACGGCGCCGTGGCACTGGCATCGGAGCGTGGAGCTGTTTTATGTGGAGCACGGCGCTCTCCTCTACCAGACCCCCGGCGGGACGCGGCTGTTCCGGGCCGGTTCGGGCGGGCTGGTCAACAGCAATGTGCTGCACCAGACGCAGATGGTGGAAGCCGAGGGGAACTGCGTGCAGTATGAACACCTGTTCGAACCGGAACTGGTGGCGGGGATTCCGGGCGGGACGGTGGAGCAGAAATATGTGCTCCCATTGCAGAATGCGCCGGGGCTGGAACTCGTTGCATTTTCGCCGGAAGAGCCGGAACAGGCTGAGACGCTCCGGCTTCTGCGGGAGAGCTTTGCGCTGGACGAGACGGCGTTCGGGTATGAACTGCGGCTTCAGGCCATGCTCTGCACGCTCTGGCTGCGGGTGGTGGAACAGATGCACCCGGCAGAACGTCCGGCAGCGAAGTCTGACCCGGACAGCGAGAAGATCAAGCCGATGATGCTTTACATCCACTCCCATATGGCCGAAAAGCTGCCCGTGCGTGCGCTGGCAGCCGCAGCATTTTGCAGCGAGCGGGAGTGTTATCGGACGTTCCGGGAGGTGCTGCACACCACACCTGCCGAGTATCTCCAGAATGTCCGCATCCAGACGGCATGCAAGCTTCTCATTGAAACACAGCAGTCCATGACCGAGATCGCCCAGAACTGCGGCTTGGGCAGCGGGAGCTACTTTGGCGCACAATTCCGGGAGAAGATCGGGTGTACACCCACGGAGTATCGGCGGCGTTGGCAGGATCTTGATACTGGATGGCACAAAACAGATAGAAGGACTCTCCCGCCTGTGGTAAGATAAGTGCGAAAAGAAAAGCGCTGCAAATGATTTTTCGCTTGTCCGCTAGGATGCTGGCGGCTGCTGATGCCATCTACCAAATACTTCATCATAAGCAAAACGGAGTCTGACGGGCGCGTCAGGCTCCGTTTTGCTGTCATTGACTTTTTTCGCCCCAAGGTCCATAATAAAACCATCTGAATGGAGAGGACGAGGGAAATGCTTTATTTTGAAAACGACTACTGCGAGGGCGCACATCCGGCCATCCTGCAAAAACTGACCGAAACGAATTTTGAAAAGGTCCCGGGCTACGGCACGGACCCCTATTGTGCCAGCGCAAAGGAAAAGATCTGCGCGGCGTGCGGCTGCCCGGAGGCCGATGTGTTCTTCATCTCCGGCGGGACCCAGACGAACGCCATCGTCATTGCGTCGATGCTGAACCGCTGGGAGGGTGTCGTGGCGGCATCCACGGGCCATGTCAATGGCCACGAAGCCGGAGCGATCGAGTACACGGGCCACAAGGTCCTCGGTCTGCCCCACAAGAACGGCAAGCTGGATGCGGTGGATGTGAAGGAGTTCTGCGCGACCTTCTACGCAGACGGAAATCACGATCACATGGTGTTCCCCGGGATGGTCTACATCTCCCATCCGACCGAGTATGGCACACTCTACACGAAAGCCGAACTGGAAGCGCTCCATGCCGTCTGTCAGGAGTACCACATGCCGCTGTTCGTGGACGGCGCACGGCTGGGCTATGGTCTGGCCGCGGAGGGGACAGACGTGACCCTGCAGACCCTCGCCCGTCTGGCGGATGTGTTCTACATCGGCGGGACCAAGGTGGGCGCACTCTGCGGCGAAGCTGTGGTGTTCCCGCACGGCGCACCGGCTCATTTCATGACCATGGTCAAACAGCAGGGCGCTCTGCTGGCAAAGGGCCGTCTGCTGGGCATCCAGTTCGACGTCCTCTTCACGGACGGCCTGTATGAGCATATCAGCCAAAACGCCATCACCACTGCCAATGCCCTGAAAAAGGGTCTGGCCGAAAAGGGCTATCCGTTCTTCATGGATTCGCCCACGAACCAAATCTTCATCGTGTTCTCCAACGAGCAGCTGAAAGCGCTGGAAGGCAAGGCAAAGTTCGGCTTCTGGGAAAAATACGACGATACCCACACCGTGATGCGCATCGCGACCAGCTGGGCGACCCGGATGGAAGAGATCGACGCTCTGCTGGAACTGCTCTAAACGCCAAACATTGTTAGGGCAGTTTGTGCAGGATGTGAATTGCATTTTTTAGCGCGGTATGGTATCTTTAATTAGATGATGAAGGCGCTGGTTTCAGTGCAGAAAGAAGGTATGAGAAGATGGGCTTTTTTGATAAGCTGTTTGGCAGCAAGGAGACGGCTCAGACGAAATTCAAGGGCGAGAAGATGACGGTCATGGTCCCGCTGGATGGCAAGGTCCTTCCGCTGGAGGAACTGCCGGATGAGACGTTCGCATCGGCCATTCTGGGCGGCGGCTGCGGCATCGAGCCGACCGGCGACACCGTTTATGCTCCGTTCGACGGCACTGTGACGCAGGTTCCCGAGACGCTGCACGCCGTGGGTCTGATGAGCGATGACAACATCGAGCTGCTCATCCACGTTGGCATGGACACCGTGGAGATGAAGGGCAAGGGCTTTACCTCTCTGATCAAAGAGGGCACGAAGGTCAAGGCGGGCACTCCGCTGCTGAAGATCGACCTCGACGCCATCCGCGCTGCGGGTCATCCCACCGCAACGGCCATCATCGTGACCAACGGCGATGACCTGCCGGAAATGACGGTCGCTGCATCGGGCGATGTCGCTGCCGGTGTTCCGCTGTTGAAGTTCAAGGCATAAGTGTTTTTTCACCCGGAAGAATTTCTTCCGGGTGTTTTTTTGAGCCTTCTTGTGAGAAGATGCAAAGAGATCCAAAAGAAAAGTCATACTTATTTACAAAAAATTCATAAATCGCTGCCATCTGCCTTGAAGCGGAACGGCCTTTGTGGTAGGATAGGCAAAGTGTGAAAAACGACGGAATGTGAGGAAAGGTATCATGGAAAGAAAAAAATCCGGAATGTCGCTGGCAAAACGAATGGGCATCTCGCTGGTCTGTGGTCTGGCAGCCGGTCTGGCGTTCATGTTCCTGCGGGAAACGCTGATCTCCGGAGGTCATAGCGACGTATGGGCGACCATCAATGACATCCTGTTTCAGGATATCACGGCCGAAGGCGCAGAGCGGGCGTTCGGCATCTTCTACATCATCGGTCAGCTCTTCATCAAGGCTCTGCAGCTGGTCATCATCCCGATGGTGTTCACTTCGATCGCGCTGGCCATCGGCGGCGTGTCGGACGCCAAAACGATGGGCCGCATTTCGGCCAAGACCATCTTCTGGTTCCTGCTGTGCTCCTTCTTTGCGCTGGTGCTGGCCTGTGTCGTGGGCTATACGACCTACGCAGCGGGCCTGTTCAATGCCCAGATCGAGGGCCTGACCGAAGCCACCGGCTCGACGGGATCGAACCCGCTGAATGTGGTGCTGAACGTCATCCCTTCGAACATCATCACGGCTTTTGGCAGCAACAACTCGGTGCTGTCGGCGGTGTTCCTTGCTGTGGCGACTGGCCTGAGCATGAATGCGCTGGGTGAGAGCCGCACCGGTACCCTTCGCCGTCTGCTGGGCGAGGTGAATGACGTGGTGGTGACCTTCCTGAACTTCGTGGTCACCAACTTTGCACCGTTTGCGGTGTTCGTCCTGCTGACCCGCACCTTTGCCATCTACGGCATCAACTACCTCAAGCCGGCCCTCACCTATGTGGCGGTCACGGTCGTCCTGCTTCTGGTGTTCCTCGTGGTGGCCTATCCGCTGGTCGTGGCGCTGGGCGCGAAGCTGAATCCGATCACCTTCATGAAAAAGATCGCGAATGTGGCCGTGTTCGGATTCTCTACCTCTTCCAGCGCCGCCACCCTGCCGCTGAATATGAAGATCTGCACCGAGGAGTTCGGCGTGGATGAGACGATCGCTTCCTTTGTTCTGCCGCTGGGCATGACCGTCAACATGAATGGCACGGCCATCATGCAGGTCATCGCGACGGTGTTCATCGCGGGCTGTGCGGGCTATACCGTGACTCCGGCCCAGCTGGTCCTTGTGGCACTGCTGGCTCTCATCGCTTCGGTCGGCACTCCGGCGGCTCCCGGTTCCGGGGCCGTCATCCTGTTCACCATCCTGTCCGGCGTGGGCTTCGTCAATGACGGCGCGCTGCTGGCTTACTCCTTGATCTTGGCCATCAACCGCCCCATTGAGATGCTCGTGACCTCGCTAAACGTCGTCGGTGATGCCGTCACCAGCATCTGCGTCGCCAAGAGCGAGGGTCTGCTGAAAGAGGACGTGTATAATAAATAAAGAAATGTCCGATCAAGGATGAAAAACGACCGTCTCCGGGGTGAAACCTTGGAGACGGTCGTTTTTTGGTGGGTTCACCTCACAAATTCCACCGTAATGCTGCCCATATTGTTGGTCAGCTGGATGGGATAGCGGCCGCGGGAGGAGTAAGAGCCGCTGACCGTCCTGCCGTTGATGGTCAGCTTTCCCATGTCCACTTCGGCGTCGATGGCGTAGTCGCTTTCCGAGCCGGTCAGGCCGACGGTCAGACTGCCCATGTCGGTGTACAGCTCGGTCTCTTCGCTGGTGAGGGAGCCGATGGTGACAGAACCCATGCTGCTCTCTGCGGTAAAGTTTTTGGCAGTAACGGCATCGGCGGTAAAGCTGCCCATGTCTAGCTCAATGTCAGCTGTGGAGCAGGTCAGCGTGTCGGCCGTGCAGCTGCCCATATCGAGGTCAGCGTCCAACTCTTTGACGTGCAGACTGCCCAGCGTCAGGCTTCCCATGTCAAAGTCCGCGTCCAGAGACTCCATCTCGAAGTCGGCGGGCAGGGTAATGGTGACCAGAAATTTATCGTCTTTCAGGTTGAGGTGGCCGTTGGGAAGGCTGTAGGAGATGGTGGAGCCGGAAGCACTGAAGTGGGTCGTCAGCTGGGCGTTGGCGTCCTTGTTCTGGAACCGCACGGACGCTTCGCTGGCGTCGCGGCCTTGGACGAAGGTGACCGATCCGGCGTCAAGATCGAGGGTGAGATGCTTCAGCCTATCAAGAGGAATGTAAGTGACAGAGTCCGATTCGTTGAGGGCCATGTCGTCGTCGAGCGACGTTTCTTGCGCCGTCCCGGAACTGACGAGCAGTTCGGTCGTGTCCTGCGTGGTCACGCGGCGGGCAGAGCTGTGCTGGAACAGGTACATGATCAAAATCATGACGACGACGCCCAGCCCGATCCAGCGCAGGGTCCAGTTGGTGGACGAAGCGGAACGGCGGCGCGGCTGGTCCGGCGGCAGAGGGGTGTTCTGGCGGTTGGCATCCATGGGCGTGGGAAGCTGGGGCTGGGATTCGAGGATCTTGCGGGCCACTTCCTCCGGACTGCCCAGCTCGGCGATGGTCGCTGCTTCTTTTTCCGGACCGGCAGCGTCAAAATATTCGTCATAGTAATCCAGCGCGTCGCGCCGCTCCTCGCGCGAGAGCGGGGCCAGAAGGATTTCGAGCTTCTGCATGAATTGTTCGCGTGTCATGGTTTATTCCTCCCCTAAAATGGACTCGATGCTTGCGGTGTACTGCTTCCATTGGGCGCGGTAGACGGTCAGTGCCTCCCGGCCTACGGCGGTGATCTGGTAATAGCGGCGGTTCCGGCCATTGAAAGAAGCGTCGTAAACGGTCAGACAGCCGTCTTTTTGCAGACGGCGCAGGACGGGATAGAGGGTGGACTCGCTCAGGTCCAGCGCCTGTTTGACTTCCTGCGTGATCTTGTAGCCGTAAGTGCCGTCCGGCTCGCGGGAGACGACTGACAGGACGATGGCATCCAGAAGCGCCGCGCTGATCGGAAAACTCATGGTTCCGGCCTCCTTTGTAAATACTGCGTGAGCTTGAATATTATATATCATATAATATTATATGCGTCAATAGCTCTGCGGCAATGTTCGCAATTTGTTCAAAAAGAAAGCGCACAGCGGAAACTTCTGAAGGGAAAGGCCAGAAGTTCCTGCTGTGCGCGCGGTAGGGAGTGGGGAAAAATTAGGAGAACACAAATGTCTAATTTGCGGGGAAAGCTCAGCTCTTGGTTTGGACGAGGGCGGAGATGCCTTATGGGTAACGTGAGGGCCTCGGCAAGATACAAAAAGCCCTCCACCACGAGGGCGAAGGGCTGAAATGCGAAGAAAGTTAAATTTACAGCACGATGAAGGTGCAGGTAGCCGCCGGAAGGACCAGCTCTCCGGCGGAAGCCGCCACGGGTGCGATCTCGGGCAGGGCGTTGTTCTTACCCAGAACCAGAGCCTTGCCGTTGCAGAGCATGGTCTGCGAACGGAGCGTCTCAGCGGAGAGCTGATAGATCTCGGCATCCTTCGGCAGGGTGACGGTGGTAGCGTCGGTCAGGCTGTTGTTGATGACGAGATAGGCCTTGCCGGGTTTGCCGTCTGCGCGGGAGTGTGCGTAGACGTGTGCGCCCTCGCGGACCGGCTCGGAAGAATCGTAGACGGTGGTTCCCATCAGGCGGTTCCAGAGCAGAACGGCGAAATAGTTGGGGCGGGGGTCAAAGACTTCGGGCTTCAGATAGCCGTAGTCGCTGGAAGCCAGCGTGTTGTGGAAGATGATGCCTTTGGTGACAGCTGAGAAGCCGCCCAGCTCGTTCAGAGTGCGGAACACATCCAGATAGGTGGAGGCCCAAGTGTCGCCGCCGCCGCCCGCATCGCCGGACTCAGTGACCCACATCTCGCCGCCGGGGCAGTAGATGTCCCGCTTTTCGGCGTGGAACTTGGCCATGTTGGTGGCAACCGACAGATAGGCTTCGGTGGTGGCGGCGTCTGCCTTCCAGTGGGAGTGGGGCATGATGGATTCCAGACGCTCCGACACACCATTATAATAATGATAGCTGTAGACGTCCAGCTTTTCCTGTGCACCGTTCATCAGGTCGTCGGTGGAGCACTGGGGCAGGATGTCGCCGATGCCGCCGCCCTGCGATTTGTGCTCTTCGGTCGCGCCGCCGACACCTTCAACGGTGCAGGGGCCGACATACAGGCAGTCGGGATAGTTGGCCTTCAGCCAGCGGATGAAGATGTCCTGATCGCGGACGAACTGCTGTGCCGTGTAGCCCTTGGGGCAGCCGGATATGGCCAGCAGATTCGGCTCGTTGACGAACTCGGCGGCGTCGATGGAGACACCGTATTCCTTGCTCAGAGCGAAGATCTGCTCGGCCTGACTGGGATTCCAAGGCTCATCGGCATGGTGCAGACCCTCGCAGTCAGCCACTGAAATGAGCAGCTTTGCGCCGAGGAATTTGCAGAAATCCAGCACGCCGACCCACTGGGCGCGGGTCATGACGGCATTGTAGCCTTCGGGAATGACGCCGTTGGTGTGGCCGTCAAAGTCGTAGTAGGTCTTGGTGGACCAAGTTCCGGAGACGCGGACCCATGCGGGGCCGATCTCTTTGGCCAGCTTGCGCAGCTTCTCGTTGTAGAGGTCGATCGGCTCATAATACTGCATCAGATCGCTGTTGGCGGTGGTGTTTCCGCCAAAACCGCCCTTGAGGACGAAGGGTTCGGTTCCGGCGATCTGGCCGGGAGTGTAGGCTTTCCAGAATGTGCCGCCGGTGATCTCGGTCATCTCGACGTTGTAGGAGACGAGCCGGTCGCTGCCGACATGCAGCTCGCGCAGGGATTTGGGATTCAGTTTCACGAATTGTGCCATGGAAATTCTCCTTTTTCAAAATTTTGTCTGAATTTATGATAGCACACCCGCCGGAAAAGCATGAGGAAAATTTTGTGGAAAAACCGTAAAAATTTCAAATTTGAAGAAAAATGTTTTTTCGGAGATGCTTGACTTTTTGCTATGGGAGCATATAATAAAAATAGAAACGTAGAAAATGAGTTCATGGAACTCACATAAGCAACAAGAAGCCCCCCGGTATTCGCAGTACCGAGGGGCTTCCTGTTTGCTAGGGATCAGTGCTTGCCGCTCTTGAACTGGTCGTCAAGCCATTTGCAAATGTAGTAAGCGACTACACTTGCTGCGACGGACAGTAGAAACGTAGAAAGAATATTCATGGAAACTCACCTCCTTTCCATAAAATGGGCCGGAGTGGAGCGGCGAATACAGCATAACATAAATTCTGCGGGTTTACAAGGAAATCCGACAAAAGCTTTTTTACAAAACACCTCTCTTTTTTACGTTTGAGCAGAACGGGCCGGGAAGGTTTTACACATCCTTTGCGCGGACATGGTTTCGGGCAGAGAGCAAAAACGATACAATAAAGCCGTTCCCAGAAAGAATGCTGAAACGGGTCCGGGAGGACTCAGGAGAAGAGAGGATATTGGTTATGAAAGAAAACAAGATCACCCGCCGGAACTTTCTGAAAGTCGGTGCTGTGGCATCGGCAGCCGGTTTGCTGAGTGCAGCCCCGGTGGCCGCCAGCGCGGCAGGGCCGGAAGCAGCTTCTGCAGAGGAAGAGAACGGTCTGCTGGACTTTTTGAAAAAACCGAAGTACGTTTTCCTGTTCATCGGCGACGGCATGGGCACGGCGCAGATCCAGTCTGCCCGCTTCTATAAAGGAACGACTGAGAACAACGGTGCAGTCGTGGAGGGTGATTTGAGCTTTACCTCCTTCCCCGAAGTGGGCAGCGTAACGACCTACGACAGCACGTCTTTCTGCCCGGATTCGGCTTCGACCGCAACTTCCATTGCGACCGGCAACAAGACTGAGAGCGGTGTCATCAACATGTGCCCGTGGACCCGCGATGTGCCTTATGAGACGATCGCAGAAAAGCTCCACAAGCAGAAGAATTATAAGGTCGGTGTGGTCTCCACCGTCAACATCGACCATGCCACCCCGGCGGCGTTCTATGCCCACCAGAACAGCCGCAAGAACTACTATCAGATCGGCGTCGAGCTGGCAAACTCTGGCTTTGAATACTTTGCGGGCGGCGAGTTCCAGAAGGTGAACGGCGACGGGACCGGTCCCAACAACCACGAAGTTGCCGCACAAGCCGGTTACAACGTCGTGACCACACAGGCCGGCGCAGCCGCTCTGACCGCCGGTGCGGGCAAGACCCTCATCATTGCCGAGAACCTTGCAGACGGCAAGGCCATGAACTACGCGATGGATGCCGCCAACGGCGAGTGGCAGCTGACCGACTACGTCAAGAAAGGCATCGAACTGCTGGAAAATAAGAAGGGCTTCTTCCTGATGACCGAGTCCGGCAAGATCGACTGGGCATGCCACGCCAACGATGCCGCTGCTTCCATCCACGATGTGCTGGAGATGAGCAACGCCGTTCAGGCCGCAGTTGATTTCTACAACGCCCACCCCAACGAGACGCTGATCCTCGTCACCGCCGACCACGAGACGGGCGGCATGGCCATCGGCTACAAGACCACCAACTATGACACCTTCCTCACCAACCTGACCCATCAGAAGATGTCCTATGCGAAGTTCGATTCCACCTATGTCCAGAGCTACATTGCCAATCAGACTCCGTTCGAGACGGCCATGGCAGACGTCAAGGCAAACTTCGGTCTGACCCTGCCCAATGACCCCGACGCCGCCAGTGCGGGCAAGCTGCTGCTGACCGATTACGAGGTGGAGAATCTGCGCAAGTCTTACGAACGCACGCTGGAAGTCGGCGCTTCCTCCCAGAGCAAGATGAGTCAGGAAGATTACGAGCTGTACGGTACTTACATCCCGTTCTCCATGGCCATCTGCCACACCATCAACCACAAGTCCGGCATGGACCACACCACCTATGCACACACCGGCGCGATGGTCAACATCTACGCCATGGGCGTGGGCGCGGAGAAGTTCCGCGGCGTGTTCGATAACACCGAAATTTACCACAAGCTGGCTGAGCTGACCGGCGTGCAGTAAACCAAAACAGAAAAAGCTCCGTTCCTCTTTGCTGCGGCAGCGGGAGAAACGGAGCTTTTTGGTTTTTGAAATCAGTCGTTGATCTCCGGGAAGCCTTCCAATTTGGAAGTGCAGTGCGGGCAGCGGACTGCCTTGATGGAGATCTCGCTCTGGCAGTAGGGACAGACCTTGGTGGTCGGCTCTGCGGGAGCTTCTTCGACTTTCTTCTTGTTGAACAGGGCGTTGAAGGCTTTCAGCACCACGAACAGTACAAATGCGACGATGAGAAAGTTGATAATGGCGCTGATGAACGAGCCGATCTTCAGGTCCACATCGCCGATCTTGATGACGACATCCGAAAAGTCGCTGTTGAAGAACAGGCCGATGAGGGGGTTGATCACATCGCCGACCAGCGAGTTCACGATCGCCGTGAATGCCGAGCCGACGACCACGCCGACTGCCATATCCAGCACGTTGCCGCGCATGGCGAATGCTTTGAACTCTTCAAAAAACTTTTTGATGCCTTTGATCTCTTTTTCTGGCATAGCAATACCGCTCCTTTTTGTGCCTCGATCCGGGCAAATTCACTACCTATTATGATAGCGGACAAGAAGCGGCTTGTAAAGAGGAACTCAGACCTGATGGGCCGCGATCCACTGTTCCATCTCTTCGGCGATGGCCTTGATGGAGCCATCGGTGAAGGGAACCTTCAGGCCAGCCGTCTCGCACAGTTCCGAATAGCTTGCCGTACCGGCGCGGCGGACCAGCTTGAGATAGCGCTGCCATGCGTCCTTGTGGTCCTTCAGGCTCAGCAGGAAGAACTGCAGAGCGGCCATGGTGGACAGGCAGTAGTCGATATAATAGAACGGGCACTCGTAGATGTGGAGCTGACGCTGCCAGCCGGCGCCGCGGCCATAGAAGGGCAGATTGTCGAAGTCGATCCACGGACGGTATTTGTGCTCGAGGTCGAGCCAGACCTTGTTCCGCTCGTCGGGGGTCAGATCGGGATTCTGGTACATGAGGTGCTGGAACTCATCCACGGCACAGCCGTAGGCAAGGAAGAGGAAGCTGTCCTCGGCGTGGACCAACGCATATTTTTCGGTGTCTTTGCCGAACAGCAGATGATGCCACGGTGCGGTGAGGAACTCCATCGCCATCGAGTGGATCTCGGCGCTCTCCATGCCGGGGCACTCGAGGTCAGCGGGGATCTTCGGGTTCCGTTCGGCCACATAGCCCTCGAATGCATGGCCGCACTCGTGGGTCAGAACATCCACGTCAGCGGAAGTGTTGTTCCAGTTGGCGAAGATGAACGGAGCCTTGTAAGCGGGCAGACTGGTCATATAACCTCCGGACATCTTGCCGGGGCGGCTCTCGACATCGAACAGCTCGTTGTCCTGCATGAAGTCGATGAATTCTGCCGTCTCAGGGCTGAGTTCGTGGTACATGGTGCGGGCAGCGGCCATCCGGGCGTCATAGCCCTTGATGGGGGAGGGGTTGCCGTCTTTGAAAGAAACGGGTAGGTCGGCGAAGATGGGGTGCTCGATGCCGGTGCGCTTGCGGCGCAGCTCGATGACCTTCTTCAGCTGGGGGACCACATCGTTGGCGACCTGATCGCGGAAGTGCTTGATCTCCTCCGGGCCGTAGCCGATGCGGTTCATCCGAACATAGGACAGCTCGCTGTAGTCGTGGTAGCCCAGAATTTTGGCCTGTTCGTTGAGGTTCTTGACGATCTTGGTGTACAGACCGTCCAGCTCGGCGCGGTGAGCATCGAAGTAACCGGCCTCGGCCTCGTAAGCGGCGCGGCGGATGGCGGGGTCCAGATTCTCCTTGTAGGGTCCCAGCTGGGGGATGGTCAGCTGCTTGCCGTCCAGCTCCACCAGAGCGCCGCCGTAGACCTGCTGATACTGGCTGACAAGAGCGTTGTACTCTTTCTGCAGCTCCACGGTGCGGTCATCCATGCCCAGAACGGCATTCTTCATGCCGGCCACGCAGGTCGAACCGAAGGCTTCGGTCAGGGCATCCACATGGGGATTGGCGAGGAAGGCGCGGCTGATTTCGACGCTGGCGTTCTGCACGGCGGGGCCGTTGGCGTCAAAGAAGTCCTGCTCGGCTTTCCAGTAGGCATCGCGGGTGTCGCAGGTGTAGTGGATGCTGGCTAGATTGGCGGCAGTGTTGTAGTCGGCAAAGGCGCGGCTCTGCTCATAGTAAGCCTCGACCAGCTCCTCGCCGGAAGCGGCAGAAGCAGCCTTTGCGGCCAGCTCCTTGCAGCGGGCAAGCAGCGCGTCGATGTCGGGGCGGGTATAGGTCATCTCGCTGAATTTCATAGACGGATACGTCCTTTCTTGAAGTGTTTGCTCCATCTTACCACGTTTTGCGGGAACAGTCAAAGAAAACCGCAAAGAGCTTGACATTTTTTCGTAGGCGCGTATAATGAAGATGGAAAAATTGAGGATTCCATTGGTCTCACAAGACCAAAAGCAAGAAGCCCCTCGGTATTGCGACTACCGAGGGGCTTCCTGTTTGCCTAGGGATTAGTGCTTGCCGCTTCGAAACTGGTCGTCAAGCCACTTGCAAATATAGTAAGCGACGATACTTGCTGTGACGGACAGTAAAAAATTGAGGATAACTTCCATTGGTCTCACCTCCTTTCCATAAAATGGGCCGGAGTGGAGCGGCAGTTACAGGATATCACAAATTTCGACAGAACGCAATGAACAGTCCGAAAAGAATGACCCTTCTACAA
This sequence comes from uncultured Faecalibacterium sp., assembly GCA_900551435.1. GTDB lineage: Bacteria > Bacillota > Clostridia > Oscillospirales > Ruminococcaceae > Faecalibacterium. Next base: position 10,093 of record URVW01000006.1, on the reverse strand, counting down.
AACTTCCAAAAAACAGAGAGATGCCTTGTGAAACCTGTTGCAAGGGTGCGATTGCATCTGGGCGAAAAAAGGCATATAATAACAGTATCAACAGAGTAAGACCATGTGCGTTAAGTGCCGCATCAACGGGGAGTTGTGCTGTGGACGAAGGAGTACCCGCGGTGCATGGTCTGCATCCCGCTGCTGCATGGACTTGGGTGCAGGCGAGACCGTCTGCACGGGCTTGTCTGGAAGTGAAACTTGTTGGATTCACGCCCTCCTTTGTGCGGTTCGTCACAGGGGAGGGCATTTTTGCGTCCGCCCTGCATTCTTTCAGGAGGATGAAGTATGAATCATTCCAAAGTGTCTGTCCGAACGCTCACGATGCTGGCCCTGCTGACGGCCATGAGCATTATTTTCGCCCGTGTGCTGACGGTGTCTACCGGGTTCCTGCGGTTCAATCTCGGCGCGCTGCCGACGCTGCTGGCGGCCATCTGGTTCGGGCCGGTAGGCGGCTTTGCGGTGGGAGCCGTGGCCGATATGATCGGCGGCATCCTGTCGGGCTATTCCATCAATCCGCTCATCACACTGGGCGCGGGAGCCGTCGGCTTGGTGGCTGGTCTGGCATGGCAGAAGCTGCCCGACCTCAAGCTGACGCTCCGGCTGGGCTGCAGCGTGCTGATGGGCCACATCGTCGGTTCCATGATCATCAACTCGCTGGCCCTGCACATCTTTTATAATTATCCGTGGTCGCTGCTGGCGGCCCGGATCCCGAACGCGCTGGTTCTGAGCGCGGTCAACACGGCGCTGCTCCGCATCCTGCTGGAGAACAAGGCACTGGCATCGGTGGTCAAAAAGTAAACGGGAAGGCGAAACCATGAACTACGAAGAAGCAATGCAGTATATCCATGCGGTCCAGTGGGCAGGGCACAAACCGGGCCTGACCCGCATCCGCACCCTGCTGGCCGCGCTGGGCGACCCGCACAAGCAGCTGAAATTCATCCATGTGGCGGGAACGAACGGAAAGGGCAGCACGTCGGCCATGCTGGCGTCCTGTTTACAGGCGGCGGGATACCGCGTGGGCCTGTACACCTCGCCGTTCATCAACCGGTTCAATGAGCGCATTCAGGTGAACGGCCAGCAGATCGGCGACGAAGAGCTGGTGCAGCTGGTAGAGAAAGTGAAGCCCGCCGCAGACGCGATGGATGACGTCCCGACGGAATTTGAGATCATCACCGCACTGGGGATGCTCTATTTTGCTGAGAAGCATTGCGACATCGTGGTACTGGAAGTCGGTCTGGGCGGAACGCTGGATTCGACCAACGTGATCGACCCGCCGGAATGCGCGGTCATCACGGCGCTGGGCATGGACCATGTGAAAGAGCTTGGCCCTACCATCGCCGATATTGCTTCGGCGAAAGCGGGCATCATCAAGGCTGGAAGCCCGGTGGTCAGTTATGGCGGCGTGCCGGAAGCGGATGCGGTCATCGCCCGCGTGGCCGCAGAAAAGCAGGTCCCGCTTTCCGAGGTGGATTTCTCCAAGCTGAACATCGAGGGCGGGAACCTTGACGAAGTAACATTCGATTTTGATGGCCTGAACGGCATCAAGTTGCCGCTTATCGGAAGCTATCAGCCGAAAAACGCCGCCGTTGCCATCACGACGCTGCGGGTCCTGCGGGAGCGGGGCTGGAACATCCCGGATGACGCGATCCGGAAGGGGCTGGAAACCGTCAGCTGGCCGGGGCGGTTCGAGCTGCTGCGGCATTCGCCGGCTTTCCTGCTGGATGGCAGCCACAACGCCCACGGGATGCGGGCCACCGTGCAGAGTCTGCGCGACCGTTTCCCCGGGGAGCGGTTCGTGTTCCTGCTGAGCATCATGGCCGACAAGGATGTGGACGAGATGCTGGCCCTGCTTCTGCCGCTGGCAAAGCAGTTTGTGACAGTGGCAGCCCATACACCGCGTGCCATGCCCGCCGAAACGCTGGCGGAGCACATCCGGGTGCGGGGCGGCATCGCAGAACCGGCGGATTCCATCGAAGCGGGCGTGAAACGCGCCGTGGAGCTGGGCGGCGAAGGTCCGGTCTGTGCGCTGGGCACACTGTATTTCTCCGGTGATGTCCGGACGGCTTTTGAAAAGTAAGAAAAAAGCGCTTCCCCGTGCAGGTTGGGGAAGCGCTTTTCTCGTCCCTCAGCGGGACAGGGTAAATGATAAGAAGGTAAATGAAGAAAATAGCATAATAAAATAGAAGGAAGAACCAAGAGCCGTGGAAAAGGCTCGTCGCAGTCATTTGTATCCAACCGCCGCTCTTGTTGGATACAAGATAGCACTTTTCAGAAGAAAATGCAAGGGCTTTTGGAAAAAAGTTCTCCAAATCGAGCAAAAATCTGATATTTTGGCACAACGCACAAATTTGAACGGATGAAATCGGTGAAAGTGATAAAACAAGCTTCGATTTCCGGAAAAACACTGACAAAACCGCGTTCCCATGAAAAGAATTTGAAAAAACCGCTGTGCGATTCTTTACAAGCGAAACCGGCTGTGTTAAGATGGATACAATCATGTTAAAATGAGGTTTTGCGGCCTTTTGGGACATGAGGGGGCACAAGGCAGGAATGTTTTGCGCCCAGACCAAAAAAGAAGGGACAACAATGGTAACAACGATAAACCCAAAAGCACCTCGGTTCGGCGGGCGGAAACCGCTGTTCACCGAGGGCGAACTGCTTCGGCTGTCGGGGCCGCTGCTGGTGGAGCAGCTGCTGGAAGTGACGGTCGGCATGGCGGATACGATGATGGTCTCCCGCTGCGGCGAAGCGGCCATCTCGGGCGTCAGTCTGGTGGATATGATCAACAACCTCATCATCGTGCTGTTTGCGGCGCTGGCCACCGGCGGCGCGGTGGTGGTCAGCCAGTATCTGGGTGCGCGGGAGCAGGAGCACGCGGATGCCAGCTCTGGCCAGCTTCTCCTGCTCAGCGGCCTGTTCGGTGTGGCCGTGGGCGCAGTCTGCTTTGTGCTGGCGCGGCCGATGATCCGGCTGTTCTACGGCTCGATCGATGCCGATGTGCTGGAAGCCGGTGTGCTCTACCTGAAGGTCATCGCCCTGAGCTACCCGTTCCTTGCACTGTACAATGGCGGCGCGGCGCTGTTCCGCAGTATGGGCAACTCCAAAATTTCGATGCAGATCAGTTTTTTGATGAACGTTATCAATGTCGTGGGCAACGCGGTCTGCATCTTCGGCCTGAAAATGGGCGTTGAGGGCGTTGCGTGGCCCAGCGTAGTCTCCCGCGTGGTGGCCGCTGCACTGATCCTGCGCAAGTGCTATAAAAAAGGGGACGGCAATCTGCTGAACGTCCCCAAGACCCTGCGGCTGGATGGCGGTCTGACCCGGCGCATTCTGGGCATCGGCATCCCGTCCGCCTTTGAGAACAGCCTGTTTGAAGCGGGCCGCATCCTCGTCGTCAGCATGATCTCCACCTTTGGCACGGTCCAGATCGCGGCCAATGCGGTGGCGAACAACCTCGACGGCATGGGTGTCATTCCCGGAAAGGCCATCAGCCTTGCAATGATCACGGTTGTGGGCCGCTGCGTCGGCGCAGGGGACAACGAACAGGCCATCTACTACACCCGCAAACTGCTGCTCTGGGCGTACATCACGATGGGCCTTTCCAACGGTGCGATCCTGTTGTTCGTGAAGCCGCTGGTCGGCATCTATGAACTGTCCGGCGCGACCATGGAACTGGCGGTTCTGCTGGTGCAGATCCATGCGGCCTGTGGTCTGCTGCTGTGGCCGGCATCCTTCGTGCTGCCGAATGCCCTGCGCGCCGCGAACGATGTCAAATTCACGATGGTCGTTTCCATTTTGAGCATGGCCATCTGGCGGCTGGGCTTCAGCTACCTCATCGGCGTCAAGATGGGTCTGGGTGCGGTCGGCGTCTGGATCGCGATGGTCGTGGACTGGGTCTGCCGCGTGACCTGTTTTGTGATCCGCTTCCGCAGCGGTGCATGGAAAACCAAATATCAAGCATAACATAAAAGGAGCGACGAGATGAAACTCATCAGCTGGAACGTCAACGGTCTGCGGGCCTGTCTGACCCACGATTTTGCCGCAAGCTTTGCGGCGCTGGACGCCGATATCTTCTCGGTGCAGGAAACAAAAATGCAGCCGGGTCAGGCAGATTTTGCCCCGGAAGGCTATACCGAATATACATACTCGGCAGAGAAAAAGGGCTATTCCGGCACGGCGTGCTGGTGCAGGCAGAAGCCGCTGGCGGTCACGATGGGCATCGGCATCGAGGAGCACGACCACGAGGGCAGGGTCCTGACGCTGGAATATCCGGCGTTTTATCTGGTCAACTGCTACACGCCGAACAGTCAGGACGGCCTGAAGCGGCTGGACTACCGGATGGAGTGGGAGGATGCCTTCCGCGCCTATCTGCTGGGGCTGGATGCGAAAAAGCCGGTCATCCTGTGCGGCGACCTGAACGTGGCCCATACCGAAATGGACATCAAAAATGCAAAGACCAACCATATGAGCGCGGGCTTCACCGATCAGGAGCGGGCCAAGATGACCGAACTGCTGGAGGCGGGCTTTGCCGACAGCTTCCGGGTCATCCACCCCGATGAGGTGAAATACAGCTGGTGGAGCTATCGGTTCCGCGCCCGCGAGAAGAACGCGGGCTGGCGCATCGATTACTTCATCGTGTCCCGCCGCATCGCAGACAAGATTCGGGCGGCAGAGATCCACAACGAGATCTTTGGTTCGGACCATTGCCCCGTGGAACTGGTCATCGACCTGTAAGCAACAAAAAGGAGTGTTCTCATGCTGAAAAATTATCTGCTCGTTTTCCTCATCTCGATGGTCCCCGTGGTGGAACTGCGCGGCGCTATTCCCATCGGCCTTGGCATGGGGCTGCCGGTCCTGCCTACCTATATTATCTGTGTGCTGGGCAATATGATCCCGGTCCCGTTCATTTATCTGTTCGCACGGCGGTTCCTGGTGTGGGGCTACAATAAGCCGGTCATCGGCCCCATCTGCAAGTTCTTTATCGTCAAGGGCGAAAAGGGCGGCCGAAAGCTGGAAGAAAAGGCCGGCAAGGGCCTGACTGTGGCGCTGCTGCTCTTCGTGGGCATCCCTCTGCCCGGGACCGGCGCATGGACCGGTACGCTGGCGGCTTCCATCCTCGATATGAAGTTCAAGGATGTCCTCATCGCCTGTATGGGCGGCGTTCTGCTGGCGGGTGTTATCATGGGTCTGGCCAGCATGGGTGTGCTGGGCGCGGCAAGCAGCCTGTTTGCAGTCGGGTAAGGCTGGCATTCCGCCGCAAAGTGTGTTAGAATAGACAGCGATGTGTCTTTACGACAAAAGAAAGGACGAACTGAAACATGGATCAGGCATTGAACCAGAAGATCGACGCCTTTATTGCGGCGAACAAGGAACAGCTGCTCAAAGATATTGCAGAGCTGGTTTCCATCAACAGTGTGGAGAGCGCTCCCGCAGAGGGCGCGCCGTTTGGTCTGGGCGCACGCGCAGCGCTGGACAAGACGCTGGAACTGGCGGCTGGCATGGGCCTTGCGACCCGCAACTGTGAGAACTACATCGGCTATGCAGAGCTGCCGGGTGCAGATGCAGAAAAGTATCTGGCCACCATCTGCCATGTGGACGTCGTGCCCGAGGGCAACGGCTGGACCGGCGACCCGTTCCAGATGGAGATCAAGGACGGCTGGATGATCGGCCGCGGCGTTGCCGACGACAAAGGCCCCATGGTCACCACCCTGTATGCCCTGAAGTTCCTCAAGGAAGAGGGCGTCTCCCTGCGCTATCCCATCCGTGCGCTCATCGGCGACAACGAAGAGACCAGTATGCGCGATGTGGACTACTACCTGAAGAACTATCCGGCTCCGGTGTTCTGCTTCACCCCGGACGCCGAGTTCCCGGTGTGCAACGGTGAAAAGGGCCACTTTGGCGCAAAGCTGGTCAGCCCGGTCTGCAACGGCGTCATCAAGGACTTTACCGGCGGCGTGGCAAACAATGCCGTTCCGGACCGTGCCAGCGCACTGGTCGAGACGGATATCACCAAGCTCAAGAATGCTCCCAACATTACGCTGGAGCCGGAAGGCACTGGCGTGCGCATCCGCGGCTGGGGCAAGTCCGGCCATGCGGCTTCTCCGCAGGGCACGGTCAACGCCATCGGCTTGGTGGTCAACTATCTGCTGGACAACGGCCTGTGCAATGACGCCGAGCGCGCCTATCTGGAAGCACTGAAGAAGCTGCACTCCTCCACGGCGGGCGAGGGCATCGGCATCGCCTGTGCAGACGGCCCCTTCGGCCCGCTGACGGTCATCGGCGGCCGCATCTACATGGAGGACGGCAAGCTGGTGCAGACCATGGACAGCCGTTATCCCACCTGCACCACCGGCGAGAAGATGGCCGAGCAGATTCGCGAAGCCGTCGGCAGCGGCGCTTCGCTGGAAGACGTCGAGAGCGCAGAGCCGTTCTATATCGAAGCCGACACTCCGGCCATCAAGGCATGCATCGATACCTATAATGAAGTGACCGGCGAACACGCGACGCCGTTCACGATGGGCGGCGGCACTTACGCCCGCCACTTCCCCTATGCGGTCAGCTTCGGCCCGGAGCACAACGACATCGTCCTGCCCGAGTTCGGCGGCCCGATGCACGGTGCGAACGAGTCGGCTCCCATCGACAAGCTGCTGGAAGCGCTGAAAATTTATATCATCGCCCTGCTGCGCCTTGAGGAGATCGATTTCTGATGGCGGGGAAGGTTCTGGTCATTGACGGACAGGGCGGCGGTCTGGGCCGTCAGCTGGTGGCGGCCATCGGCGCGGCCTGTCCGGAAGCAGAGCTGACCGCCGTGGGGACCAACAGTCTGGCCGCGAATGCGATGCTCAAGGCGGGTGCGCCCCGCGCGGCCACCGGCGAGAATGCAGTGGTGGTCAACTGCCGCCACGCGGACGTCATCGTCGGCCCCATCGGCATCGTTATTGCGGATGCGCTGCTGGGCGAGATCACGCCCGCCATGGCGGCGGCGGTCTGCCAGAGCGGGGCAAAGCGGGTGCTCGTGCCCATCAACCACTGTGAAAACTATGTGGTCGGCGTGCCGGACCAGCCGGTCAGCCAGCTGGTCGCGGCTGCGGCCCAAAAAGTAAAGGAGCTTTGCTCCGGAAAAAGCTGTTAACAAAAACGGGACTGCTGCATGAGAAGTGCAGCAGTCCCGTTTTCTTATTTCTGACGCTGTGCGATCTGTTCCGCGGTCGGCGGCACATCGCCCTGCTTGTGCTTTTCCAGTGCGCTGATCCGGCGGTCGAGGTCGGTGATGCGCTGGGCGACGACATCCGGCAGATCCTGCTGGTCAAGGTCGTCGGCGGGGATGACCGCCTTGTTGTTGATGCGGACTACCTCGGCGGGGACGCCGACAGCGGTGCAGTTGGCGGGCAGGTTGCGCAGAACGACGCTTCCGGCGCCGATGCGGGCATTGTCGCCGATGTAGACCGGGCCGAGCACCTTCGTGCCCGCGCCGATCAGGACGTTGTTGCCCAGCGTGGGGTGGCGCTTGCCGGTATCCTTGCCTGTGCCGCCCAGCGTCACGCCGTGGTAAATGGTGCAGTTGTCGCCGATCTCGGTCGTCTCGCCAAAGACGATGCCCATGCCGTGGTCGATGAACAGGCATTTGCCGATCGTCGCGCCGGGATGGATCTCAATGCCGGTCTTGTGGCGGCCGCGCTGGCTGACCCAGCGTGCCAAGAAGAAGTGCTCGTGCTGGTACAGCCAGTGCGCGATACGGTGATACACCAGAATGTGAAAGCCGGGGTACAGCAGAATGACCTCCAGCACACTCCGTGCGGCGGGATCTTTGCGCTGGATGTTCCGTGCGTCCTCCAATAAGCCCATGTGGGGAAACCTCCCTTTGTGTGTGCCGCCCCAAGCCGGCGGCTCTCTCTTTTTCCTTTTCAGATATCATAACACATCTTAACTTCAATGTACAGTGATATGCTAGGGATTGGGGCCGCCTTTTTTCCGCCTGAGAGGGGGGATTTTGATTTTTTCGGTAGAGTAGCTAAAATTTGGCGCAATGAAAGCGAAACCTTTTTACAAAGAAAAACGCCCCGAAGCATTGACACATTTCGCGTTTCTATGATAAAATATAACGAAAATAAATGCACCTGAAAAAAGGAGAAGCCGGTATGCTGTCAAAAATGAACGCAAAACTGAAAAAGCAGTTTGCAGCCGTTTTTGCGGTGGGCTCCGTGTTTCCTTTTTTCGGTCGTTAGAACTTTTCCCATTTGCGGAAAGGTTCTTTTTTTTGCCCATTTGGGCGCACACCAAAAACAGGGAGGTATTTTGCCATGCTGCTTGTAAACGCTGTCAATGCAGAGGGCCGGCCGGTAGAACTGTACGTCAAGGACGGCACGATCGCGGCCATCGGTCAGGACTTGGAGGCTCTGGCCGGGGAGAATGAAACGGTCCTCGATGCCGGGGGATTGACCGTCCTGCCCGCCTTCGTCGATCTGCACTGTCACTGGCGCACCCCGGGTTTTGAATATAAAGAGGATATCGAGACGGGCAGCCGCGCCGCTGCGGCGGGCGGTTACACCTTTGTGAACCTGATGCCCAACACCAAGCCCGTCTGCTCGTCCGCCGCACAGGCGGCCATGGTGGAGCAGAAGGCCGCCGAAGTCGGCCTGTGCGACGTGAACCAGACCGTTTCCATCACCGAGAACTTCGACGGCAAGACGCTGGACCACCTCAAGACGCTGCCCGCTTCGGTCAAGTTCATCACCGAGGACGGCCACGGCGTGCAGGACAACGCCACCATGGCGCGGGCGTTTGCCATCTGCACCCAGCGGGACATCACCGTGATGAGCCACGCCGAGGATATGGAGATCAGCCCGTGGGACTACCGGCTGGCGGAGGACCTTGAAACGGTCCGCAACTGCTGGCTGAGCGAGTACTACCAGACCAAGCTGCATATGTGCCACGTCTCCACCCGCGGGGCCATCGACGCCATCCAGATGGCAAAGCTGCGCGGCGCACCCGTCACCTGCGAGGTGACGCCCCACCACCTGTGGTTCAACAACGAGACCTGCGATTACCGCGTCAACCCGCCCATCCGCACGGCGGACGATGTGAGCGCCCTGATCGACGCCATCCGTTCCGGCGTGGTGGATGCCATCGCCACCGACCACGCACCCCACTCCGAAGAAGACAAGCTCAAGGGCATGGCCGGTATGGTGGGCAGCGAGACGGCGTTCGGCGTCTGCTACACCAAGCTCTGCAAGGAAGAGGGCTTGCCGCTGGAACTGCTGGTCCATCTGATGAGCACCCGCCCTGCGGAGATCCTGGGTCTGGCGAAAGGCCAGCTGGAACCCGGCTACGATGCCGACTTCGTTCTGGTGGACCTCGACACCCCCTATACCGTGGACAAGGACAAGCTCCACTCGAAGTCGCACAACTGCCCCTACGACGGCGCACAGCTGTATGGCAGAGTCTGCGCAACGGTCAAGGGCGGCAAGCTGACCTATCAGGCGGAAGAATAACCGGATATTTTTAGAATAGAGAGCAATGGAGGAAACCAACGATGACGAACATGGATAAACTGTACGAAGCTGTCGAAGCACGCGGCCCGGTCTGCGTGGGTCTGGATACCGACTTCAGCTATCTGCCCGCTGATTTTGTGGACAGCACCCTGTCCAAGGGCGAGAACATCGTCCGCTTCAACAAGAAGCTGATCGATGCCACCAAGAGCGTGGCGGGCTGCTACAAGGTGCAGATCGCTTATTATGAGTCTCTGGGTCTGGAGGGCCTGAAGGCTTACGCCGACACCCTGAAGGCTGTCCGCGAGGCGGGTATCCCCGTCATCGCCGACATCAAGCGCGGCGACATCGCCAAGACCGCTGAGATGTACGCCATGGGCCACTTTACCGGCGATTTCGAGTCTGATTTCGTCACGCTGGCCCCCTACATGGGTCTGGACTCTATCAGCCCCTATCTGCCCTACGCCGAGAAGCAGGGCAAGGGCATGTTCGTCCTCTGCCGCACCTCCAACGGCGGCGCAAAGGACTTCGAGTATGAGAAGCTGGCCGACGGCCGCCACGTC
>URVW01000005.1 GCA_900551435.1 uncultured Faecalibacterium sp. | reverse complement strand
TGGCGGCAGCGAAGAATATTTTAACAAGATCCTGAAAGCCGTGCAGAAAGATCTGAACAGCAGCAACACGGTGATCGGCAGCTTCATGTGTCAGGGCAAAATGCCGATGTCGGTGCGGCAGCGGTATGAGAGCATGAAAAAACAGCCGCTTCATCTGCCCAATCTGGATGCCATGATCGAAAATTTCGATAAAGCTCTTTCTCACCCGGATGCGGAGGATCTGGAGCGGCTGAAACAGGCTGTGAAATAAGGATAGCCCCGGTCAGCATTTGATTGGAATGATAGTGATATAGTCGAAATTGCAGTGTAATAATGATATAATAATGTGCCTTTCATGAAGGAAAGAACACAACTCTACCGTTGTTCAACATGTACAATGGCAGTAGAAACACTCAATTCCTGACTTTCACATAGACGCAGCAAAAGGCGGTGGTCTCCCACAATAAGGGAAGCCACCGCCTTTGTTGATTATCGGATGAGCCAGCCGTAATCCTGTCTGCAATCTACCACATAATCTGCATAAACCGTATTATCTACGATCTGGAAGATGAGCATATAGCGTTTTTCAAACAAGATGAATCGGTAAGCATGGCGTAGGAAGAATCTGATTTTCCCAATAAGATCTCGATGCAGGTTACGAGTTCCTGTGCACCACCGGTGGCCTGTGGACCGACAATAATCAGAATGTCTATGACGAGCATCTGGACGTGATCCCCGGTCTGTATGCGACTGGCAACTGCTGCGGCTGCCGCTTTGGCGTGCAGTACAGCACCCCCCATTGCCGGCGTGAGCGTCGGCATGGCGCAGACGCTGGGCTGTATTCTGGGCATGCATCTGGCAGAGCTGTAACTTTCTTCTCGCTTCTCCTCCATTCCAAAAGCACCGGACTTCAGAAATGAGGTCCGGTGTTTTTCGTTATCTCTTGTAAAAATGCATCGCCACCATTTCGGCAACCTGCCCAAGGAATCGAAATCGTTTTTAAGCAAATCCACAAAATATCGGGAGGCTTGTGCATAAAAACATGCCATTTGTGCAGAGACTTCTTTTTTGTCCGGAAATTGTGATATACTATAACTCAAAATAGAGGCAGTCTGCCCTTGGAATACAAAATCAGAAGAGGAGTTGTGCATCAGTATGATTCGGCTGGCACTGGTCGAGGATGACGAGAACTATCGCAGTCAACTGAAAGAGTATATCACCCGTTATGCGCAGGGGTCCGGGGAACGGTTCACGGTTCTGGAATTTTCGGACGGAGACGAGATCGCCCTGAATTACAAATCGGAATACGACATCATTCTGATGGATGTCGAGATGAGGTTCATGGACGGCATGATGGCGGCGGAAGAGATCCGCAAGCTGGATACCGAGGTCATCATCATCTTCATCACAAACTCGCCGCAGTATGCCATCAAGGGATACGCGGTGGATGCGCTGGATTATGTGCTCAAGCCGGTGTCGTATTTTGCATTCTCGCAGCGGCTCTCCCGCGCCATCGAGCGGCTGCATCAGCGCAAGCGGTCCTTTTTACAGGTGAACACCCACGACGGGACCCACAAGCTGGATGTGAAACAGCTCTATTATGTGGAGAGTCAGGGTCACACCCTGTGCTTTCACACGGCGGAAGGGGAGCTGGTCAGCACCGGTTCCATGCAGGACACCGAGCGGAAGCTGGAGCAATACAGCTTTTTCCGGTGCAGCAAGGGGTATCTGGTCAATCTGGAGCATGTGGACAGCGTGAGCGGCGATGACATTCTGGTGCACGGCGAGCGGCTGGCGCTGTCCCGCACCCGGCGCAAGGCGTTTTTGGACGCGCTCAACAATTACATCAACGGGGTGGGATTCTGATGGCTTACTATGAACTGGATATCCCGCGCTTCTGCACGGCGCTGGCAGACTGGCTGGCTTGTCTGATCTACATCAAATTTTATCTTCCGCCCCGGTTCGGCGGCTGGAAGCGCAAGGCGTTCCATGCGGCAGCGCTGGTGCTTCTGAGTGTCTATCTGGTCGCGACCGACGGTCACGACGGCATTGTGTTCAACCTGTTTTATTCCGGCTCCATCGCCCTGATGCTGCTGTTCTTCCGCACGGCCACCAAAGGAGACCGGATGCAATGCATCTTTTTCTGTTCCCGCAGCGTGGTGCTGGCCGGATTTGCGGCGTCCCTGACGTGGCAGCTTTACGTCTATTTTGCACCGGGATTTCCGATCTTGCAAAGCTTTTGGGCGCTGGGACTGTTCGTCTGCCTCTGCTATGCGGGAATTTTTCTGCTGGACGGCTGGCTGGACAGCCAACAGGCCCCGGAAAGCGTTGACTTTCAGGTCTCGCCGCGCACAGCGGTCAATGCGGCCATCATCGCGCTGGTCATCTATGTGCTGAGCAGCATCAGCTACACGGGCGTCGATACGCCGTTCACGGCCAACGGACGGATGGAGATTTATGCAGCGCGCAGCATCGTATATTTTGGCGGCGTGGCGCTGCTGATGGCCTATCAATCTCAAATTTGCGACTTGCTCACCCAGCGGGAGGCGGACGCTCTGCGCAATATGCTGCACATCCAGTATGAGAACTACAAGATGCGGCAGGAGAGCATCGACCTCATCAACCGGAAGTATCACGACCTCAAGCACCAGATCGCCATTCTGCGCAGCGAAACGCCCAGCAGCCGCACCCAAATTTTGGACCAGATGGAGCAGGAGATCAAGTCCTACGAGGCCAACAACGACACCGGCAACAAGGTGCTGGACACCGTGCTGACCGGAAAGAGCCTGACCTGCAGCGCCCAGAATATCCAGCTGACCTGCGTGGCGGACGGAACGGCACTGAACTTCATGGACGTCATGGACATCAGTAACTTGTTCGGCAACGCGCTGGACAATGCCATTGAAAGCACTTCTAAGATCAGCGACCCGCAGCGGCGGCTCATCCACCTCAGCGTCTCCCGGCAGAAGGGCTTTGCGGCCATCCGCATCGAGAACTGCTATGAGGGTGCACTGAAGTTCGAAAAGGGGCTTCCCGTCACGACCAAGGCGGACAGCCGCTACCACGGCTTCGGACTGAAAAGCATTCAGGCTACCGCCCGCAAGTACGGCGGTTCGGCCACCGTCTCGACCCACGAAGGCTGGTTCGAGCTTCGCGTGCTCATCCCGCTGACCCAGAATTGAACCCTCTCAATTTTCTCCCGGCTTCGGCCGGGATTTTTTTGTCTCTTAGCATTATGAACAAAGTATGTCCAGGATTCCTTGTCGAAAATGCCAGAAGATTTTTCGGGTTGTGCCAAAAAAGTGACCGTTTGTGCAATTTTGGCCCCGCAGAACAGGTTTTATGCTATGGTATCCTCAGAAAAGGAGAGTGCCTATGCAAACGAGCGATTGGAACAAAGGCTGGGAGTTCAGCCGTCTGGAAGAAACGGACCGTGCCGTGGCGGTGGAACTTCCGCATGACGCGATGCTGGACGAGCCGCGCGGTGCGCACTGTCCCAGCGGCGTGAATGCCTGTTGGTTCGAAGGCCATGACTACTGCTATCGCAAGACCTTCACGGCCCCGGAGAGCTGGCTGGAACAGGAGGTCTTTTGGGAGTTTGAGGGCGTCTACCACAACGCGGAAGTCTGGCTCAACGACGAAATGATCGCATCGTGGCGGTACGGCTACACCCGCTTTTTTGCCCCGGCGGGCAAGGCGCTACGGGCAGGGGAGAACACCCTAAAAGTCATCGCGCGCAATGCGGATCAGCCCAACAGCCGCTGGTACTCCGGCGCGGGCATTTACCGCCCGGTCTGGCTGCACATCGCGCCCCGGGACCATCTGAAGATGGACGGGACCCGCATCCGCACCCTTTCGCTGGACCCGGCCGTTGTGGAAGTTTCGGTAGAAGCCACCGCACCGGGCCATCTGGAACTCGAGCTTCCCGGCGTGCAGAAAGCGCTGGGCACGGATGCTTCCGGCAAGGCTGTCGTCCGCGTGACGCTGCCCAATGTCCAGCCGTGGAGCTGTGAGACGCCGCAGACCTACATCTGCACCGTGCACTACCGCAGCGCAGATGGCACTTGCGAGGATGAAAACCAAACGACCTTCGGCGTCCGGACGATCGCATGGGGCGCAGACAAGGGCTTGCTGCTCAACGGCAAGCGGATCATCCTGCGCGGCGCCTGCATCCACCACGACAACGGCATTCTGGGCGCGGCCTGTTGGGACGACGCCGTGGAGCGCAAGGTCCGGCTGCTCCAAAAGGCGGGCTACAACGCCATCCGCTCGGCCCATAACCCCTGCAGCAAAGCGCTGCTGGATGCCTGTGACCGGCTGGGAATGCTGGTGATGGACGAATTCGTGGACTGCTGGTACATCCACAAGACCGTCAACGACTATGTGAACGACTTTGCCGCGTGGTGGAAAAAAGACTTGGACGCCATGGTGGCCAAGGACTACAACCACCCCTGCGTGATCCTGTACTCCACCGGCAACGAGGTCAGCGAGACGGCCCAGCCGCGCGGCATCGTGCTGACCGGCCAGCTGACCAAGTATCTGCATCATTTGGATGCCACCCGCCCCGTGACCTGCGGCGTGAATATCTTCTTCAACTTCCTCAGCTCGCTGGGCTTCGGCGTCTACAGCGACGAAAAGGCGAAAAAAGAGCTGGAGAGCGATGGAAAAAAGAAAAAGGCCGTGGGCAGCGAGTTCTACAACAATCTCGCCGGTCTGCTGGGCGACAAGACCATGAAGATCGGCGCGACCCTCCACGGCTGCGACGTCAAGACCCGAGGCGCGTATGCACAGATGGACTTTGCGGGCTACAACTACGGCATCCTCCGCTATGACCACGACCTGAAAAAATATCCGAACCGCCTCATCCTTGGCACAGAGACGTTCTGCAACGACGCCTACCGCTTCTGGGAACAGGCAAAGACCGAAAAGCGGATTCTGGGAGATTTCGTCTGGGCCGGCATGGATTATCTGGGCGAAGTCGGCGTCGGAAGCTGGGAATATGCGGAATACGCCCCGGACCCCGAACACGGTCCCGGCTGGATGACAGCCGGTTCCGGACGCATCGACCTGACCGGCAGCGAGCTGGCCGAAGCCGATTACACCCGCATCGCCTTTGAGCTGGAAAAAGGTCCCATCCTCGCCGTACGGCCGCTGGGCCACAAGGGAAAGCACTCTCCCTCGGCGTGGAAGATGACCAACGCCCGCCGTTCGTGGTCGTGGCGCGGCTGCGAAGGCGAACAGGCCACCGTGGAAGTTTATGCCCGCGCGGCCAGCGTGGAACTGCAGCTCAACGGAAGATCCGTGGGCCGCAAAAACTTCCGGAACGATTGTCAGGTGAAGTTCCGCGTTCCGTATGAGAACGGGACCCTGACGGCTATCGCGTACGATGCCGCAGGACAGGAGATCGGGCGGGATACTCTGCGTACCGCCGCCGTTTCCACGGAATTGTGCTGTGAGCCGGAAGCTCCCGCTGTGGAAGCAGGGCATCTGGCCTTCATCCGTCTGCGGTACACCGACGCGGTGGGCATCCCGAAGCCGATGGAGCGCCACCGCATCGCGGTCGAGGTGACCGGCGGAACGCTGTTGGCACTGGGCAATGCGTGCCCCTACAACGCGGACGGCTACCATAACCAAGATACCGATACCTATTACGGCGAAGCGCTGGCCATCGTTCTGGCGGATGGCAGCGCGCCGGTCACGGTCCGTGCAGCGGACGGGACCCGCACCGCCGATTGCAGCATCGCATTGAAAGGAGAACCTCGTCATGTTTGAGATCACACGCCTGACGGTGGAGCATCTGGAACAGGGATGCGTTACCGACAACACCGCGCCCCGGGTCCATTTCGCCCTGAAGAGCGACCGTCCCGGCACGAAGCTGGTCAGTGCGGACCTGAAGGTGGGCAGCTGGCGCACCGTCATGGGAGCCGACGCCCAGAAGGGGACCGTCTACGCGGGCGAGGCCCTGAAGCCCTTTACGGCCTACCCCGTCGAGCTGACGGCGGCCGATGAGCAGGGGAACAAGGCTTCGGCGAAAACGTCGTTCGAGACGGGCCGACTGGACACCCCGTGGAAGGCTCAGTGGATCACGGACGGGAGCTATTCCTTCACCGAAAAGAAAGTCTCTCCGGTCCCGATGGTGTTCCGCAAGACCATCCAGACCGCAAAGGCCGTCGCATGGGCGCGGCTGTACGTCACCGCGATGGGCATTTATGAGCTGGAACTGGACGGCAAAAAGCTGGGCACGCAGTACTTCGCCCCCGGCTTCACGAGCTACGCTTCCCAGCTGCAATATCAGACCTACGATGTCACCGACCTGCTGACCGGCAGCAATGAACTGACCGCCACCGTGGCGGGCGGCTGGGCCGTCGGTTCCTTCGTATTTACCCGCAGGAACCGCGTTACCGCAGACCGTCAGGCGCTGCTGGCAGAGCTTCGCATCCGCTACACCGACGGCACGGAAGAGGTCATTGGCACGGACACTTCGTGGCAGGTCACCGAGAACGGCCCCGTCAAGATGGCCGACCTGTACGACGGTGAGACCTACGACGCTACCGTGAAGGCCGACGGCTGGAAGAACGCTTCGGTCGAGACGCTGAAGGTCCACCCAAACATTCTGGCCGACTACGGCTCTCCGGTCCGGGAGCACGAGGTGTTCCAGCCCAAGGCCGTGACCAAAGCCCCGGACGGCGAGGTGATCTACGACTTCGGCCAGAACTTCGCGGGCATCGTCCGGTTCACGGTCAACGGCAAGGCAGGACAGGTCATCACCCTCCGCCACGCTGAAATTCTGAACCCGGACGGCAGCCTGAACACGACCTTCCTGCGCACCGCAAAGGCCACCGCCACCTATACCTGCCGCAACGGCGTGCAGACCTATCATCCCCGCTTCACCTACATGGGCTTCCGCTACGTCGGCGTCAAGGGCGTTTCCCCGGAGGATCTCAAGCTGGAGGCCGTGGCCCTGTATTCGGAAGTGGCCCACACGGGTGTGTTCCACTGTTCCAACGAGCTGCTGAACCAGCTGCAGAGCAACATCACATGGGGCGCCAAGTCGAACTTTGTGGACATCCCCACCGACTGCCCCCAGCGCGACGAGCGGATGGGCTGGACCGGCGACATCAATGTATTCTCGCCCACGGCGTGCTACAACTTTGAACTGAGCCGTTTTCTGGAAAAGTGGCTGCGGGACGTCAAGTCGGAGCAGCTGCCCACCGGCGGCATCCCGAACACTGTCCCCGTGCAGGGCTACGGCTTCCCGGCCACGATGCCGAAGATGGCCGTGGACTGGTGGGGCGATGCCTGTGTCATGGTCCCGTGGGCGCTGTATGAAGCCGAGGGCGAAACGGATATTCTCCGTGAGATGTACCCCACCATGCAGCGCTACGTCAAGGCATGCCGATTCTGGGCGGGCTTGGGTTTCGGAAAAAACCGCTACGTCTGGCACACCCCCTCGATGCTTCATTTTGGCGACTGGGTCGCACCGGATGTGCCCCAGATGAGCCAGTGGCAGAAGCGCAGCAAATACACCGCCACCGCCAGCCTGTACCGCACCAGCTCCATCCTCGCGCAGATCGCCCGCATTCTGGGCAAGGACAGCGACGCGAAGGAGTACGAGGAGCTGGCCGCGCATGTGGCAGACGCCTATTGTGCCGTCCTGACCGACGGTAAGGGCAAGACGAACGAAGAGTTCCAGACTGCCTACGTCCTGCCACTGTATCTGGGAATGTTCCCGGAGAGTGTCCGCGAAGATGCCGCGGAAAATCTGGTCCGTCTGGTGGAAAAGAACAACTACTGCATCGGGACCGGTTTCCCGGGCACGCCTTATATTCTGTTCGCGCTGGCCGACAACGGCTTCGCGGATGTTGCCTATCGGATGCTGCTCAACACCCAGTGCCCCAGCTGGCTGTACGAGGTGCGGGTGGGTGCGACCACCATCTGGGAGCGCTGGGACGGCTTGGATGAGAACGGCCAGTGCCCCATCGGCGACGACGGCACGGACAAGATGATCTCCTACAACCACTACGCGTCCGGCGCGGTCGGCGCATTCCTCTACCGCCGCACGCTGGGCGTGGAGCCGGAAAAGCCGGGTTACCAGAGCTTCCGCTTTGCCCCGCTTCCCGGCGGCGGCCTGACCCATGCAGAAGGCCAGCTGGAAACACCCTACGGCACGATCGAAGCGGGCTGGAAGCTGGAGAACGGAATGCTCACCGCCGTGGTCACCGTTCCGGTGGGCACTTGCTGCACGGCCCAGTTGCCCGGTGCAGACCCTGTTCTGTTGGAAAGCGGTACGCATACCCTGCAAGCCGCTGTAGAATAAGGAGGATAAAAAATCCATGAGCAACTCAAACTTCTGGAACAGTCCGCTGACAAAGTCGCGGATCAAGTCCGATGATGTCAAGCTGCCGGAAATGCTGTTCGGCTACTTCATCGGCCCGTTCGGCGCGCTGCTGTCGTCCGGCATCTTCACCAGCATCCTGCAGAGCTACTTCACCGATGTGCTCAAGCTGGATCTGGCGTTCCTGACCACCCTGCAGCTCATCTCCACGGTGCTGATCGTGGCGGCCAACCTGATCGTCGGCCAGCTCATCGAGCGCACCAAGGCGCTGGCCGGCAAGGCCCGCCCGTGGCTGCTGCTGAGTGCACTGACCCTGTCGGTGTCCAGCGTGCTGATGTTCATCGTGCCGTTCGAGGGCACGGCCAAGATGGTGTGGATCGCCATTGCGTACAACCTGTATTACGCGGTCGCATACCCCATCTACAACACCGCAAACTCCACCATGATCCCGGTGTCTACCCGCGACAGCAAACAGCGCGGCGCACTGGCATCCTTTACGAACATTGCCGGTCTGGGCGTCATGGGCTGCGGCTCGATGGTGTTCCCGATGCTGGTGTCCTTCGCCCTGAAGGAGAACCAGAACCTGTGGTTCCTCACCATGCTGGCCGTCGCCATCTTCTCGGCCTTGACCATCTACCTGCAGTTTGCCTTCACCCGTGAGCGCGTCACCGAAGAGAGCATGGCGGGCGGCGCTTCCGAGGAAGCCGCGCCCAGCAAGACCGTCTCGCTGGGCGAGCAGGTCAAGGCCGTCACCTCCGATAAGATGTGGTGGATCGTCATGGCCTTCTACATGCTGTTCCAGTGGAGCGGCGCGATGAAGAACGGCTCCATGACCTACTTCTGCAAGTGGGTGCTGGACAACACCTTCTTCGGCACGGCGGATGCATGGGGCGCTTCGCAGTCTCTGCTGAGCGTTCTGGGCGCGATCCCTATGGCTGTGGCGGCCGCCATCGTTGTGCCGCTGGCCAATAAGTTCGGCAAGCGTCTGGTCTGCGGCGGCTTCATGCTGCTGGGCGCTGTGGGCGGCGTCATCGCTGGTCTGGGCGGCGGAAATATCATCCCCGTTGCCATCGGCGTGGCCCTCAAGTGCCTTGGCTCCTCTCCCGCATGTTACCTCATTCTGGCCATGATCGCGGACGTCATCGACCATATCGAGTACCGCACCGGCATCCGCACCGACGGCCTGACCATGTCCATCTACTCTTCGCTGATGGTCGCAGCCACCCCCATCTGCAACTCCATCTTCAGCGCTCTGCTGGCGGGCAGCGGCTATGATCAGGCGGCGGACATCGCACTGGGCACGGCGGCACAGTCCATCGTCGTGCAGCACGCGATCTCCATCAGCTATATCTGGGTGGAGACGGTCTGCTACATCATCGGCGGTCTGCTGCTCCTGATCTTCTGGACCGTGGAGAAGAACCTGCCCGCAGAACAGGCGGAGATCGCCGCACGCAAGGCAAAACAGTGAGCTGGATTCACTGTGATGTATAGGAAAACCTTATAAGGAGGACAACATGAAGAACGCAAATTCCGGCCGCCGCGCATGGCGCGGCGCGACCACTGTGGTTGCATCGCTTCTGGCGCTGTCGATCTGCGCCAGTCCGATCATCGACAGCTTCCGCACCGACATCGACAAGTTTTTGGGAACCAAGAGCACGAAATTGGTGACCGAATCGACCGAGGGCGTGGACCTGTACACCTACAAGTCCGATTATTCTTCCACCACCGAGCTGCTCAAGGCCATCGAGGACTTGGGCGAGCGGATGAACGAAGAGGGTACGGTCCTGCTGAAGAACAACGGTGCGCTGCCTCTGAGCGCCAATGAACTGAGCAAGGTCAGTCTGCTGGGCTTCTCCAGCTACTACCCCGTTCAGGGCGGCGACATGGGTTCCAGTCTGGCAGACAATCAGGGGACCGACGCTGATAACGTCGATCTGGTGGGCGCACTGGAAGCCAAGGGCTACACCATCAACCCCACGCTGAAGGACCTGTACACTTCGGCTTCCATGCTCGAGAGCTATAAGACCGAGGTCCAGTCTTGGGGCGGCACAAAGACCTACTACCGCATCGTCGCACCCAACACCAACGGCTATTTCACCAGCAAGGAGCCTTCTCAGGCGGCGATGAACAGCCAGAGCGCCGGCTGGAAGGACAGCATGAACGATTACAACGTGATGGTCGTGACCATCGCCCGTGCAGCCGGTGAGAACCGCAGCTACCTGCCCGGTAAGGCTGGCGTCGATCCCAGTCAGGATCTGAACCAGACCGATCCTCTGGGCCTGTCCGATGACGAGCGCGACCTGATCGCCGCAGCCGTTGAAGCCAAGAAGGCCAACGGCGGCAAGGTCATCGTCCTGCTGAACAACGCTTCTGCGATGGAAGTGCAGGAGCTGAAGGAGAATGACGGCATCGACGCGATGCTGGAGATCGGCCTTCCCGGCGGCTACGGCTTCTACGGCGTGGCAGACGTCCTGTCCGGCGCAGCCAACCCCTCCGGCCATCTGGCAGATACCTACGTTGTCACCAACGCCAACGCTCCTTCTGCCCAGAACTACGGCGATCTGGAGTGGACCAATGCCAACGCTGAGATCAGCATGAACTCTGAGCTGGTCGAGGCCGAGAACATCTACATCGGCTACAAGTACTATGAGACCCGGTATGCCGACACCGTTCTGGGTCAGGGCAACGCTTCCGACCCCGTTGGCAGCTCCACCGGCAGCGCTTGGAACTACGACAGCGAAGTGACCTATCCGTTCGGCTACGGCCTGAGCTACACCACCTTCACCCAGACGCTGGATGACCTGACTGTGGACACCAACCAGAACACCATCACTGCAAAGGTCACCGTGACCAACACCGGCAGCGTAGCGGGCAAGGATGTCGCACAGCTGTACGTCAGCCTCCCCTACACCGATTACGACAAGGAACACGCTGTTGAAAAGTCTGCCATCCAGCTGGTGGACTACGAAAAGACCAAAGAGCTGGCCCCCGGTGAGAGCCAGACCCTGACCATCACCGCAGACCTGCAGAACATCGCAAGCTGGGATTCCACATCCGATAATGCCATCGGCACGAAGGGCAACTACATCCTCGACGCCGGCGACTACTACTTCACCATCGGGAATGGCTCTCATGAGGCTGTGAACAATGTTCTGGCCGCTCAGGGTCAGAATGTGGACGGCGATGCTTCCAACACCAAGACTTGGAATGTTGCCGAGCTGGACAAGATCTCTTTCGCGACCACCAAGAACGGCACGGCTGTTGAGAACCAGCTGGCCGATATGGACCTGAACTACTGGATGCCCGATACCGTGACCTACCTGACCCGCTCTGACTGGGCTGGTACGTTCCCCAAGACCTACGAGAACCTGACCGCCACCAACGAGATGGTGGATGTTCTGGACAACGACACCTATGAGATCAACGCAAACGGCGATCCTTCCACCGTCACCTTCGGCGCAGACAACGGCCTGACGCTGGCGGACCTGAAGGGCGTCACCGACCTGTCCGACGAGCGCTGGGGTCTGCTGATGGACCAGATCGATCTGGAAGACGGCATGATCCGTCTGGGCTTCGGCGGCACTTCCACCAAGGCCATCGAGTCCATCATGAGCCCGGAAGCTATCCAGAACGACGGCCCCAACGGCATCAACTCCTACACGCTGGGCCAGTACGCAAACACCGATAAGTCCTCTGGCGACCCCTGCGCTGTGGACGAGAACGACCCCAACCTGACTTACAAGTTCGGCACGATGTGCAACGAGACTGTCATTGCCCAGACCTTCAGCAAGGAACTGGCCGCTGAGTACGGCAAAGTCATCGGCAACTACAGCCTGTGGAGCAACCTGACCATCTTCTGGGGCGCTGGCACGAACCTGCACCGCACCCCGTATAACGCCCGCAACCACGAGTACTATTCTGAGGATGCTATGCTGACTTCCGGTCAGGCCGCGGCCTACATCACCGCTGGTCAGGAATATGGCTGCATCATCGCACCCAAGCATTTTGCCTTCAACGATACCGAGATCAACCGTACCGGCGTGGCCGTGTTCATGACCGAGCAGCAGGCCCGTGAGAACGAGCTGCGCGGCACACAGGCTTCCATCGAGGATGCCGGTGCACTGGGCATCATGACCGCATTCAACCGCGTTGGCTGCTACACCGCAAACGCACACACCGGTCTGCTGATGAACATCCTGCGCAAAGAGTGGGGCTTCCAGGGTCTGGAGAGCCAGGACTTCATTCAGGGCGCAAACTACGCCGTGCTGAAGGAGTACGCTCTGAACGGCGGCACGATGACCTGCAACACCGGTGACAGCACCATGGCAGCTGTCAGCGAGAAATGGGGTTACTGGACCGTCGAGAACGTCAGCAAGGATACCGACCTGCTGAGCGCCATCAAACAGGCCATGACTTGGCAGGCATATGCTCTGGCAAACTCCAACGCAATGGACGGCTAC
The DNA here is from genome assembly GCA_900551435.1 of uncultured Faecalibacterium sp. Classification (GTDB taxonomy): domain Bacteria; phylum Bacillota; class Clostridia; order Oscillospirales; family Ruminococcaceae; genus Faecalibacterium. The sequence goes on along the minus strand of URVW01000005.1, from coordinate 49,458 downwards.
GCTCCCACCACCCATCTGGTCAGCGTCCGCACTTGGTATGACAACGCCATCACCGGCACAGAAGTCGCCTTTGCAGTTCTGACCCTGCTGTGCGCAGCAATGTATATCAACTCTGTCCGCAAGTCCAAGAGCAAAAAGAACTAAGGAGGTCACACCATGAGTTCTCTGAAAAAGCAGGGCGCTGGTACTTACCTTACCGCCCTCACTACCATTGCAAGCGTGGTTGGCTTCGCATTCTACATGGTCAACTGCGGCACGAACTACTTTAAGAGTCAGGGCACGAACCCGGTCGTTACGGCCTGTGCGGTCGTGGCCATTCTGGCACAGATCCTGTATCTGGGTCTGGCCCAGAAGAACACCATCGCGGCAGACATCCTGCCCGTGGTGTCCGGCGTGACCCTCACCGTCGCTCTGGCAAACTTTGTGGCGGCCCGCGTCAACGGCATCGCCGCCATCATGACCTTTACCAACAACGCTCAGAACATGAAGGATCTGTCCAGCGCCGTCGTGGCCATTGCCGCGCTGGCCATCGCCATGATCCTGAACATGATCGCAGCCTTCTTCGCTGTGACCAAAGACTAAGCGATTCGCCATTTTCTCCTTCTTCATTGACCCCGGAGCGGTGTGAACGACCCTCCGGGGTTCTTGTGGTTTCAGGAACAGGGGTCCATCTATGAAAAAACGTCTTTTTGGGCTGCTCCTTCTGCTGGGGTTGATGCTGGGGCTGTCCGGCTGCACCGATGCAGCAGAGCCGGCTGCGGAGCGGCTCTGTCCGGTGGTGCTGGAAAGATCCGAAGCCTTTACAGCGGACCGCTACGCCCTCTCGGTGCGGGAGGGCGCAGACGCCAGCTTCCACCTTGTGCCGAACGATGGCTATGTCCTCACAGGGGCGGATGCTCCCGGCGCAGAGCTGACCCGCACGACGTCCGGCTACACGCTCACGCTGCCGTCGGTGCGCTATGCCTGTGCCGTCGCGGTGACCGACCAGCAGAGCAGCACCCGCTTGTTCTACCACGCCAACGGCGGGCAGCTGCTGTCCGGCGGGGACGCGGAAGATTGGGTGGAAGTTCCGATCACGCCCAGTCATCTGCGCTGGAACACCGAGCCGGATGGGACCCTGTTCACCCACAAAGGCTACACATTGACCAGCTGGAACACCGAACCGGACGGCAGCGGGACCGCCGTCGGCCTCGGGAGCCGCACCGAACCGAAAAGCCGTCTCTATGCCCAGTGGGCCGCGTGGAACGCCGCCGACGAGTTTACATGGGAGCAGTCGGGCAGCGGCGCGGTCATCACCGGGTGGAGCGGCAGCAGCACGCGGCTGGTGATCCCGGCCCAGCTGGGCGGTCTGCCTGTGACTGGCATCGCCGCCGAAGCGTTTGCGGATGCGCCCTGCACGGAAGTCATCTTCCCGGACACCCTGCGCACCGTGGAACCGGACGCCTTTGCACGCTCTGCTGTGCAGACCGTGACTCTGTTCGACACCCTGCAGACCATCACGGACTATGCCTTCTCAGACTGTACCGCCCTCGAAACGCTGCACATCAATGCGGCGCGTGCGCCGGTCTACAGCGGGAGCTATCAGAGCACATGGGCCGACAAGTACGACCGTCTGCGCAGTCTGGCGGGGACGAAAAAGCTGGTCCTGTTTTCCGGTTCCTCGGCCCGCTTTGGGTACGACAGCGAGGCGCTGGAAGAAGCTTTTCCGGCCTATCAAGCGGCGAACATGGGCGTTTTTGCCTACACGAACGCCCTGCCCCTGCTGGACCTGACCGAGGACTTTCTGGAGGAAGGGGATATCCTGCTGCTCTCGCCGGAATTTGACGCCGCCAAGCGCCAGTTCTGCACCACCAATGCGCTGGACGATGCCTTTTTCAGCCTGATGGAAGCCGATTATGACCTCGTGTCCCAACTGGACCTGCGGCAATATGCGGCGGTGTTCTCGGCGCTGGGGTCGTACCTCAAGACCGCCGCCGGGATGAGCAGCCGAAGCTATGCGCTCTCGCCCGCCGACTTTGACGAGGATGGGAACCCTGTGGACACCCCCAGCTACAACGCGCAGGGCGATTATATCCTGTACCGCCCCGATGCCGCCGATGATACGCCCATTTACGGCTTGGGCGTGGAGTACACCCCGGCGGCCTTCCCGCAATGGTATCTGGACGCGGCGAATGCGGCATGGGAGCCGCTTCAGCAGTGGGGCGTTCATGTCTGGCTGACCTACAGCCCCCGCAACCGGCTGGCCGTCTCAGCGGACACTACCGATGAAACGATCGCCGCGCTGGACGCCTACCTGCGGAACGGGCTGAAAATCCCGGTCATCTCGCGGCTGGAAGATTCGCTGCTTCCGGGCCGGTATTTCTACGGAACGGACAATCATCTGTCCACCCACGGCGTGGCTCTGCGCACCGAGCAGGTCATCGCCGACCTGCGTACCCAGATGGAAAAGGAGGGACTGCAATGAATCCGTTCGTCGTTGTTCTGGCATTGGTCTGCGGGGGCTGTGCGGTCCTTTCCCGCCGCTTTGCATGGGCTGTTAAGGTGAACATGCTGTCGGGGGCGGCACTGGTGCTGACCCTGCTGGCGGCAGGTGCTTCCGGTCAGACTCTGATCTTGACGGCGCTGGCGCTCTGCGCGGTCACGCTGCTTTGCGGGAGGGATGCTGGATGAACTTTACCGCACTTGCGTTCGTTTTGGGCTTTCCGATCGTGCTGGCGGTGCATTGGCTCTGCCCGCCCCGCGGGCGCTGGCTGGTGCTGCTGACCGCGAGCCTTGGGTTCTACGCGCTGGGCAGTCCACAGGCCGTTGGAATTTTGACTGTCATCACACTTGGAACCTACGGTGCGGCCCTCGGCATTGGCCGCAGCCGGACCGTGGCCGGAAAAAATCTCTGGTGCGCCGGGGGCGTTCTGCTCTGCCTTGGCTGTCTGTGGTGGTTCAAATATGCGGGCTTCCTCGGGCAGACGCTGGCGGCTCTGCTGGGCAGAGAAGTGCCGATGTGGAACATCCTGCTCCCGGCGGGCATCTCGTTTTACACCTTCCAGACGCTGGGCTATCTACTGGATGTCCGGCGCGGCACGGTCCCGCCCGAACGCCATCTGGGGCACTATGCGCTGTTCGTCAGCTTCTTCCCGCAGCTGGTGGCGGGGCCGATCGAGCGCACCGGGGACCTGCTCCCTCAGCTCAAACAGGACCGGCGCACGCCGGACCCGCAGGGGGCGGTCCTGCTTCTGCGCGGCTTTGCCAAAAAGCTTCTGCTGGCCGACGCCATGGCCCCGTTCGTGGACCGCATTTATGCCGCGCCCGGGCAGGGGACCGGTCCCGAAATGCTTCTGGCAACACTTCTGTTTGCGGGACAAATTTATTTTGATTTCTCAGGCTACTCCGACATCGCGGTGGGTGCGGCGGCGCTTCTGGGCGTGCGGTTGAACCGCAACTTCGACCACCCGTATCGGGCGGCGTCCATCCGGGAGTTCTGGCGGCGGTGGCACGTCAGCCTGACCCGCTGGTTCACGGATTATCTCTATATCCCGCTGGGCGGGAGCCACTGCGGCCTTGTGCGGCACTGTGTGAATCTGCTGGTCGTGTTTCTGGCCAGCGGCCTGTGGCACGGGGCGGCATGGCATTTCGTGCTGTGGGGTGCGCTCCATGGGGCGTTCCTTGCGGCGGAGGTGTGCTGCCGGAAGTGGTTTCCCAAAAAAGCGCTGCCCCGTCCGGCGGCGCATGGGCTGACGCTGGTGCTAGTCTGTTTTGCGTGGGTGTTTTTCCGCGCGGACAGCGTTTCGGCGGGGGGAAAGCTTCTCGCGCAGCTCCCGACAGGCTGGAGCCTTTCCACTTTGGCCGACTGCGGACAGGCCGTTGGCCTTCTGCCCGCCGCTCAAATGGCGCTGGGCGGGCTGTGCCTGAAGCTTCTGCCGGAGCGCCTGACCGGTGACTCCCGAGAAGCCACGGCGCTGTTCTGGCTGACCGTCGCAGTCTTTGCCGCATGGATGGCGGGCCTGACCGCCAACACCGCCAGCGCATTTCTCTATTTTCAGTTCTGAGGGAGGGCCGTGCATGAAACGAATTTGGTTCTGGTTTGCGGGCTGTCTTCTGGCCATTCCCCTTGTGCTGTGCGTCTGGGGCTTTGTGCTCCCGCCCCAGTACCGCGAGACGTTCCTGGGGGAGCTTTCAGTCAAGTGCGAACGGCTGGCGGAGCCGTCAGATAAGCCGCGCCTTGTTCTAGTGGGCGGAAGCGCCGCCGCCTTTGGTGTGGACAGCGCCCTTTTGGAAGAGCAGCTTCCGCAGGATAGGGTCGTCAATTTCGGGATGTATGCGGCGCTGGGCACGCGGGTGATGCTGGACCTCTCCGAGCCGCTCTTGCAAGAAGGCGACCTTGTGTTGGTGATGCCGGAGCAGCAACAGCAGACCCTGTCCGACTATCGGGGCGCACAGGCGCTGTGGCAGGCGGCGGATGGGAATTTCTCGCTGCTTCGCTGTCTGCACGGGCAGGATGCGGCGCAGATGCTGGGGGCATTCCCACAGTTCGCCGCGCAGAAATTCCGCTTTTGGTGCAGCGGCGGGCCGCAGCTTTCCGGGGTCTATCAGCGGTCCAGCTTCAACGAAGCCGGGGACATCATCAGCCCGCTGTGCCGTGCCAATCAGATGCCGAACGGCTGGGACACCACGACGCCCATCCGTTTTGATGCGGAACTTCTGGATGAAACGTTCTGCACCGAGCTGAACGCATACGCCGCACGGCTGGCGGAAAAAGGGGTCACGGTGTGGTATCACTTTCCGCCGATGAATGCCGCCGCCGTGGAGCCGGACAGCGATGTGGATGCCTATGCGGCTTTGCTTCAGAATGCTCTGACTCTTCCGCTGGCGGGGGACCCGAACGCCTGTATTCTGGACAGCGGCTGGTTCTACGATACGAATTTTCACCTGAACGCCAGCGGAAAAACGGTCTTTACCCGGCAGCTGGTGCGGGACATCAAGGCCATGCTGGGAGACAGCAGCCCCACAGAGATCGCGCTCCCGGAGATGCCGGAACCGTTTTTGGACGAAACGACAGCAACGGCATTGGACAGCACCGACGCCGACTGCTTTACCTTTGCACAAACGGCATCGGGCCTTCGCCTGACAGGACTGACCTCCGAAGGCCAGCAGCGCACGGAATTGACCGTCCCCGGAACGATCGACGGCCAGCCGGTCACGGAGTTGTCCGCAGAGATGTTTGCGCAGAGCCGCGCGCTGCGGAAGGTGACGATTCAGGAAAAGATCTCCGCTCTGCCGGACGGCTTGTTCGAGGGCTGCACCAGCTTACAGGAAGTTGTTTTGATCCAGCCCGACCCGGGGAAATTGGCCGTGGGCCGGGAGCTTCTGCGGGGCGCGGCGGCGTCCTGCCGGCTGTCTGTCCCGGCGGACAGTTATGAACGCTATGTTCTGAGCTACGCATGGTCCAGCTATGCGCCGCAGCTGAAAAAACAGTGAGCTGAAAAGGCTGCTGTGTACAATAACCTCTCAGTCTCGCATTCGCTCGACAGCTCTCCTAGTAGGAGAGGTGGCAATGCGAAGCATTGACGGAGAGGTTGTGCGCAGCAGCCTTTTTGTTTTACGCTGAAACAGAATGCGCAGAGATCCTTGAAGAATCGACGAAAATCGAATATAATCAGGGCAGAACATCACACCGCCCGGTACACGGGCACGACGCAGGGAGGAACCATGGGCGATTATAGTTTGGACCGGCATCTGAAAGCATACTGCGACAGCCGCGAGGAATATCAAAACCTCTACTCCACTTGGAACCTGAACCGCAAGAACTGCACGGAAATTCTCAAGACCGTTCTGTTGAACTATCCGCACTACAGCTTGCACGATTCGAGCCATGCCGACGCGATCATTTCCAAGATCGAAATGCTGCTGGGCGAGCGGGTGGAGAACCTCTCGCCGACGGATACATGGCTGATCCTTCATGCGGCTTATACCCACGATCTGGGCATGGTCGTACAGTGGGACGAGATCGAAGAAGCGTGGAACGATCCGGAATTTCAGGACTATCTGACCTCGCTGACCAAGGGCGAGGACCGGGACCTGCGCGAGGCCGTCGAGTGGCTCCGGGAGATGGAAAAGGACAAGCAGAAGGACGTCGTATGGCCCCTCAAAGCGGCCCGCAGCGTGCGGCTCATCAATGCGTCCTATTTCCGCGGGCAGCACGCTTCGATGTCCCGGCGCTACATCGACCGCATTACCAAGGGACTGAAAATCGACCTCGGACACAGCGGCTTGGTCAAGGGCCGGTTGATCGACCTGCTGGCCGTCATCTGCGAGTGTCACACGGCGGACGAAGAAAGAGTTTTGAAGCTGCCGTTTGAGACGGACGGCTTCGGGTCCGACTACGCGCACCCGCGCCTTGTGGCCATGCTGCTTCGGCTGGGCGACCTGCTGGATGTGGACAACGGGCGGTTCAATGCGGCGGCATCGGTGGCCATCGGCGGGCTTCCCAAGACCTCCGAAGCCCATCTCGAAAAACACGAAGCCACGACCCATCTGCTCATCACGCCGGAGAAGATCGAGTTTTCCAGCGACTGTCCGGATGAGCCGTCTTATCTGGAAGCGCGCCGGTTCGTGGACTATTTGGAGAATGAGATCGATTTTCTAACCAAATACTGGGTGGAGATCGTCCCGAAGGACTTCGGCGGCTTTGCGCCCCGCTTTGAAAAGAACGCTTGCTCCCTGTGCATCTGCGGGGTCCCGGATGCGGAGGGTTTGGCCGGACTTCGGTTTGAGATCACCCAGAAAAAAGCGTTTGAGATCATCGAGGGCGCGAGCATTTACGAGGATAAGCTGGTCTTTTTGCGGGAGCTTCTGCAGAATGCAATGGATGCCTCGAAGATCCAGCTGTGGCGGGACCTCTGTGCGGGGACCTATCAGGCGTGGACCGGGGAAAAGACCGAAGAACAGCTTCGAAATTTACAGCCCTACGAGCTGAATGAGGAGATCTACAACAGCTATCCCATCAAGGTGCGCTTGCAGACCGACGCCGTCGGAACAGTGACCATCGAGATCGAGGACCGCGGCACAGGCATTTCCATCGAGACGTTCAAGCGGATGTGCAATGTGGGCTCCAGCGTGTCCGGCTCCAAGAGCCTGAAAAAAGAGATCGAAACGATGCCGAAATGGCTGCGGCCGACGGCGGGCTTTGGCATCGGATTGCAGTCGGTCTTTCTGGTGGTGGACCGCTTCGAAATCGAGACGAACGACGGCGCAGAAAAGCTGGCCGCAACGGCGCATTCCAACCAGACCGGCGGCTATCTCCAGATCAAGAAAAACGGAAAGCGCCCCTTCCGCGGCACAACGATCCGGGTCGTGCTCGGGCCGGAGAAGTTTAGAGGAATGGGAATGCGAAATGAGGCATACAAATATTGGCGGCTTCAGTATGACCCGATGCGAAAGGAAAATTTCATCCATGAGCTGATCGTGCTGGATGGGGTCAGTGACAGCTACCGGAAGTCGATTTTCCCGATTTACGTTGAAAGTACAGTCCCTTCCATTGGCAAGAAAAAGCTGAATGAACCGATTCCTGTTTGCAAAAAACTTGAGAAGAAAGGTGAATGGATCGAAAAGGAAGAGTATCTGCTCCGCTTTGAAAAGGAAAAAGCAAAAGGAACGATGCCGCTGGAAGTATGGGATAAAAATGAATTTGCATATGCAAGATTTGAGTTTGCGTATGAGAAAAATCAAAGGGACTGTATACAATTCAAAGGCGTTCGGGTGAATAATGCTTTTCATTTTATGGGATCGTTCTTATCGATGAAACTCGATATGTACGGCTTTGATACCAAGGAATGTCTGGAGTTGAGCCGTTCCGCATTGACATCAGAAGGACACCGAAAAGTCAACCAGTTAATGTCTGATCTTCGGGAGCGTTATCTGGAAATACTTTTTGGAAAGCTGAATCATCTCAAGAGTGGGGAAACTTTTGGAAGTGAACGACATGGACTGTATGAGTTCTGGATCGAATGCTCGGTGAAGCAGAAAGCTCGAATTACGGAAGAGCAGATCAAAACGCTGGTAAAAGGCGAAACGCAGGTCATAAAGCGGGGTGAGAATGGATTTGAACTTCAGAATGCTCCGCTCAACGAAATTCTTCTGTTAGGAGAAAACGTTCTGTTTGCAAACAGAGAGAGTTTCCACAACGCAAATGGATTGGACCAAGAACGGATCGACCAAATTTGCAAACAGTTGCAAGAGGCCTCGGAAAAAGATACTTCCCTGAAAAATATCATGATTCCGATCAATGAAAAACTGGTCATGACAGCGCGGGAACTTTATAAAAAGTCGGTTCGGAGGGTGGGTGATATGCTCTTGGCGAGTGTATCACTGAAACGAGTCCCATTGGAACTTGACGAGGAGACGAGAACGCTTTTCCTGAAGGGATTAGGAAAGAATGTTTATACCTTCTTGGGCTTTGACGAAATCGAGGGCCTGACTCACATGCGCCATATAATTCCAGCGTTGAAAGAGTATCCGGAACTGCATTTGAGCGAAGTCCCGCGCGGGATTGGAGGGCTTGAGATCAGACGCTGCGGCGCGATCCTCTCTCCCTTCGACCGCGAACAGGCGAAACTCGCAGAGACGGAAAGCTGTGACCATTTCATCGCGGTGGTCATGGCATCGGATGCCTTCCAGAATGCCGTTCAGTGGACCATCGACCATCCGGCGAATGACGAAAAGCGCACGCCGGAAATGGTAAAGCGGGCCTACGAAAAGCTGATGCGGGAATACTTTGATGTTCTCCGCCCAAAAGACGATCAGTGATCCGAACCGCCCATAAAGTTTCCCTTGCAATTTGTGTGCAAATAGCCCTATAAAAAGCAGAACATCAACGACAAAAACCTCCCCGTGCAGGATGAAACTGCACAGGGAGGTTTTGCTATGCCTTGTTTTGTGAAATGTTCAGGACCGGTGTTCCGGGGCATTCTTCATGCCCGAATCAAACCGCGCCAGAACATACCCTTACAGGAACGCGAACATGACAGATGCAATGAGCAGAACGATCGCGCCGCCGATGCGGGAGGAAATTTGTGCGTAATATGATAAAAGAACCCGGCATTTTTGTGAAATACCGGGTTTTTATCAGGGAAGATTCCAAAAAGGAATCGTGAAATAAAGAAATGAAATGAAAGAAGCCGAAAAAGCGGGAAATCTGCGGAAAAGAAGGGGACAGAACGAAACATCCATCCAAAAACGGAATGGATATTCTGCACATTCGGGAATTTACAGGGATACAACACCTCTGCGCAAAACGCCGAAAAAATTGATACGTTTTTGTCAAATGTCACGAAAAGTGCATATGGACGCAAAAAAGACCCCCTGCGTTTTTCACACAGAGGGTCTAAAAGGTGGAAAAGCTTATGGGTTGTTCTTGGTGCAGACCAGACGGATGAACTCGCGCACCTGCGGCAGCTCGCTTTCCTTGGTGCGGTAGAGCAGATAGGTCGAGCGGGTCAGGGGCGTGCCGTCCGTAAAGAAGAGCGGCTCGGCGATGCCGTCAAAATTGCCCAGACAAATTTCCGGAACGATGCTCCATCCAAGCCCTGCCTGGACCATAGCCACGCAGGTGGACAGGCCGTCCACGTTCAGACAGCTGGAAGGCTCGAACTTGTGCTCCATCAGCCAGCGGGCTTTCATGCTCATGTGCTCGGGATTGGAGTCGCGGCCAATGTAACGCTGCTGATCGAGCGGAACGTCGGCCTTGTCTCTGCCCCGGATGAGGAACACGGATTCCCGCTCGAGCAGAACTTTCCGGCCGTCCCATTCGTAGTCGCCGCGCACGACGGCAAGATGGGCCTGTCCCTGCTGCAGCTTCCGCACGCAGTCGCGGCTGTGGTCGCTGGTCACCTTGAGGGTGACGTTCGGGTACTGGGCCGTGTAGGCCGCCAGAATCTTGGGCAGACGGAAGGTGGAGTAGTCGATGGAGGCTTCCACCCGCAGCGTGCCGCCCACGACGCCCTGACTCTGCTGGATGCGGTCCCGCAGATCATCCAGTTCTCCGGCGATCTTCTGAAAGGTCTCCTTGGCCATCTCCCCGGCGGGGGTCAGGCTGAGGCCCTGCTTGCTGCGCAGGAACAGCGGCCCGCCCAGTTCGACTTCCATGTTCTGCAGCCGCTTGCTGAGGGTCGGCTGGGCCAGATAGAGCTTTTCGGCCGTGTGGGTCAGGTTCTTGGTCGAAGCCAGTTCCAGAAAGATCTGTAAATCTTTTTCGTCCATATGGCGTTCCGTCCTTTTTGTGGTGTTACCACGAGTATACAGGGACGCGGACGGAAGTTCAAGTCTTGACGGCCTCATTTACAGCGTTTTCAGGGTATCCAGCAGGTAGGTGGTGAACTCCTCGCTGGTCGCGCCGTCCTTGTCGGTGGTCAGGACGAGCTTCTTTTCGGTGTTGCAGCAGAGGTCGAGGGCCTGTTCCAGCTTTGCGGTGCGGTCACCGTAGCCGATGTGGGCCATCAGCTGACCGGCGGCACGGATCAGGGAGCAGGGGTTCGCGTATTGGCCGCGGCCATGGCTCATCAGGTAGGGAGCCGTGCCGTGGATAGCCTCGAACAGGGCGTACTTGTTGCCGATGTTGGAGGAAGAAGCGCTGCCCAGACCGCCCTGCAGCTCAGCGGCGGCATCGGTCACGATATCGCCGTACAGGTTGGGCAGAACGAACACCTCACAGCCCTTGGTGAACTCGGGGTCGGCCATCTTGGCAGCCATGGCATCGACCAGACGCTCCTGCACCTCGATCTCGGGGTACTCGGTCTCGCCGATGTGGTGGACAGCCTTCAGGAAGTTGCCGTCGGCCAGCTTGACGATGTTGGCCTTGGTCACGACGGTCACGTTGTGCTTGCCGTTCTTGCGGGCATACTCGAAGGCGGCGCGGGCGATGCGCTCGCTGCCCTGCTTGGTCTGGACCTTGAAATCGATGGCGAGGTCGTCGTTGACCTGAATGCCCTTGTTGCCCCAGATGTACTCGCCCTCGATGTTCTCGCGGAAGAAGCACCAGTCGATGTTCTTGTCGGGGATCTTGATGGGACGGACGGCGGCGAACAGGTCCAGACCGCGGCGGAGCAGACTGTTGGCAGACACCAGATTGGGCCACGGATCACCGGCACGGGGGGTGACGAAGGGTCCCTTGATGAGGACATCGCACTGTTTGCAGGCATCCAGAACGTCGGCGGGCAGACTCTCGCCCAGCTCGGCGCGGCGCTCGATGGTCATGCCCTCGATGATGCGGATCTCAATTTTGCCGCTGGCGATCTCCGGGGCCAGCATCGTGTTCAGGACGCGCAGAGCCTGTTTCATGATGAGCGGGCCGATGCCGTCACCGGGCATGACGCCGATGACGATCTTGTCCAGCTTGGAGAAGTCGGTGACCTCTTCATCGGCCTTCATCCGGTCGATGCGGGCAAAGTCGGAGCGGATGAGGACGGCCAGCTTTTCCTGCGCGGCGCGAATTTCTTCTTCCTGTTCTACGGTAGTCTGATATTCAGCCATAATGATTCTCCTTTTTCTCTCGATCAAAAAGGGGCAGGGACTGCTTCCCGCAGTCATCGGCGGGGACAGTCCCTGCCCTCAAAGTCAGTGGTTCAAATCGGTGGTCACATTAGTGGTTGCGGTAGTAGTTGATGAGGCAGCCATCGGCGATGATCTGGCGCTCAGCCTCGGTCAGTGCACCGGTGGAGACGGGGAACTCGGTCACGGTCCCGTCCGGCTTGACCGCGTAAGCGGAGAAGCTGGCCTTGTTCTCCAGAACGGCCTGACGCAGACCCGGCACGAAGATGTAATCGCCCAGCTCGAACACCTCGGGGTTCTCGACGAGGAACGGAGTCATGCCCCAGTTGATGCAGTTGGAGCGATAGCGCTTGGTGGCGTACTGCTTGGCGAAGTTGGCAGAAGCGCCCATGACGCGCTGGCAGGAAGCGGCCTGTTCACGGGCAGAGCCGTCACCGGGCATGTTGGCGAAGATGGTGGAGCCGATGTCGGTGTTGGCGGGATCGTTGGCGATGCCGGCCTTGGTCAGGGCCTCGTAGACCTTGAGCACCTCTTCGGGCAGAGCCTTGCCAGCCTCGCGGTCACGCTCGATCTGGCGCATCTCCTTGCTGCGGCCCACATACTGCGGATCGCGGCGGCTCAGAGCGAACTCAGACAGACGCTCGGGGTTGGAGCGGTAGGAAGAAGTCTCACCGGAGGGGATCAGCTCGTCGGTGGTGGTGACAGGGTCGGTGATGTAGGAGCAGACCTTGACCAGCAGATCGTCGGTCAGAGCGGGCATTTCGGGCCAGTCCTTGATGTTCGGGCCGAAGCGCAGTTCTGCGTCCGGCTCGGCCTTGCCCCAGCCGTTGTAAACGCGCTTCTCGTACAGAGATGCGTTGTAGTGGTACTCGGGAGTGGTGTACTCGACATCCAGATCAGTGGCAGCGGTCAGCTTGCCGCCGTTGGCAGCGGTGGCCGCGATGGAACGGGCGTCCATCAGGGCGACGGCAGCCATCTGGCCCTCACCCGGCTTGGAGCCTTCGCGGTTCGGGAAGTTGCGGGTGGTGTGGCGGATGGAGAACTCGCCGTTGGCGGGGCAGTCACCTGCACCGAAGCAGGGGCCGCAGAAGCACTCGCGCATGATCGCACCGGCGTTGACCAGATCGTTGGCACGGCCGTTCTTGAGCAGTTCGCTCAGAGCGGGCATGGAGCCGGGGTAGATGCTCAGGGTGAAGGCGCCGTTGCCGCAGCTCTGGCCGCGCAGGATGTCGGCAGCCGCGCAGATGTTGTCGAACGTGCCGCCCGCGCAGCCCGCGATCTCGCCCTGATCGACCCAGATCGCACCGTCGTGGAACTTGCTCATCAGGTCCATCTTGGCGCCCTTGATCTGCTTGTTGGCCTCTTCCTGCACGGCATGGAGGATGTCGGCGGCGTTGGCCTGCAGCTCATGGATGGTGTAGGTGTTGGAGGGGTGCATGGGCATCGCGATGGTGGACTCGATGGTGTTCAGGTCGATGTAGACACAGCCGTCGTAGTAAGCGACCTCGGCGGGATCCAGCTTCTTGAAGTCCTGCGGACGGCCGTGGACGGTGTAGTAGCGCTGGGTCTGTTCGTCGGTGACCCAGATGGAGGACCAGCAGGTGGTCTCAGTGGTCATAACGTCGATGGCGTTGCGGAACTCGATGGGCAGGTTTGCCACGCCGGGGCCGACGAACTCCATGACCTTGTTCTTGACGTAGCCGTTCTTGTAGACCGCGCCGCAGATGCTCAGAGCCACGTCGTGGGGGCCGATGCCGGCACGGGGTGCGCCGGTCAGGTAGATGGCGATGACCTGCGGACGGGCGAAGTCGTAGGTGCGGCCGACCAGCTGCTTGGCCAGCTCGCCGCCGCCCTCGCCGACGGCCATGGTTCCCAGAGCACCGTAGCGGGTGTGGGAGTCAGAGCCGAGGATCATCCGGCCGCCGCCCGCCATGGTCTCGCGGTTGTAGCTGTGGATGTTGGCCATGTTGGTGGGCACATAGATGCCGCCGTACTTGTGGGCAGCGGACAGGGCGAACTTGTGGTCGTCCTCGTTGATGGTTCCGCCGACAGCGCACAGGCTGTTGTGGCAGTTGGTCAGGACGTAGGGCAGCGGGAACTGCTTCATGCCGGAAGCGCGGGCCGTCTGGATGATGCCGACATAGGTGATGTCGTGGCTGGTCATGGAGTCGAACTTCAGCTGGAGCTGATCCATGTTATCACTCTTATTATGAGCCTTCAGGATGCCGTAGGCCATCGTGCCCTTCTCGGCTTCCTCTTTGGAGGTGTGGATGCCGGACTTCTGCGCCACCTCTTCGGGGCAGGAGCAGATCGTCTCACCATTTACAAGGTAAACGCCGTTCTCGTACAGTTTCAACATAGCAGATTCTTCCTTTCGTTCGGTTTTACTCTCTTGAATCCCGTGGGGGATTTCCTTCTGGCACTAGGATACCGCAGGACAAACATTCTGTAAAATATTTGATTTCTATGGAGAAACATTCAAAAAAAGAATCCTTTTGGGCTGAAAAACAGCCCCCTGCCACCATGCAGAGAGCTGTTTTTCAGGAAGAATGTTAGGAGAGAGCAAAAGGGGTTCCTTTTGAAGAAGGTTATTTCCGGATGTACAGCGTGCCATCCATGATCCGCCGTGCGGTGCGCTGGACCGCCACGCCCGAAACGTTGATCTCGTTCAGGGGCTTGGTGGGGTCGTCCAGATAGGGGTACATGGTCATGACGCCCGAGGGGTGGCCGACGCGCACGGTCTGCTGGCCGGGGTTGCAGACGGCCAGCTCATTGACGATGGTCCCGGGGACGAAGGCGGCCACGCTGATGGACGAAGCGCTGGTCAGCGGGCATGCCTTGTGGCACTTGAACACGCTGATGACGCGGGCGCAGATGTCCATTTCAGCGGCCTTGACTTCCTTGCCGCTGATGTCGGTGAAGTCCACCGGAGCCGCCACGAAGCCGACTTTCGGGACAGCAGGGCTGTTGGCGGTGGCATCTGTGAGGTCCTTGGCAAAACCCATCTCGACACAGGCTGCGCCGCGAATGGCTTCCAGCTTCTTGGCCAGTGCCTTGTTGGCGTCCACCTCAGCGGGCAGCTCCGTGCCCTTGATGCCCAGATCAGAGGCCCGCACGATGACCATGGGGTTGGAAACGTCCAGAATGGAAGCTTCGATGCTGCCCTCTTCGCCGAGGTCCAGCACTTCCTTGGCCTTGCCGGTGGGGAACAGCTTGCCGGTCTTGGCGCCCGCCGGGTCGAGGAAGTTGACCTTCAGCTCGCCCGCCGTGCCTTCCACGCCCGCAATGGCGCAGCTGCCCTCGTTGTCGAACTGGCCGTCCTTGACCGGAACTTCCACGTCGATGGCCTTGTTGGTGTTCAGGTTGAACAGGTGGACGATGGTGGTCGGCTCAGTCAGATGCTCCACCAACCCCATCTCCACGGCAAACGGAGCCGTTGCGGCGGTCATGTTGCCGCAGTTGCTCTTGTAGTCGATCTTCGACTGGCCCACGATGGACTGGCCCACGATGTAATCCACATCGATGCCGGGGCGCTCGCTCTTGTTGACCACGACGATCTTGTTGTTGCTGGACACACAGCCGCCCAGACCGTCGATCTGCTTGGGATCGGGGCTGCCCATGGCCTGAACAAAAATGTCGTCCCACTGATCGCGGGCGGGCAGATCGCTGGCTAAGAACATGCAGCCCTTCGACGTGCCGCCGCGCATAAAGACACAGGGAAATTTACGCATATACCGCTCATCCTTTCGTATTTGGTCGCTGACGATGTTTTTCTACGCTTATTGAAGCACAAGTTGATCCATCTGTAAAATATGGATATTTGATCTTGTTCGATTCTTCTTTGGAATGAAAGCGGGCGGTTTTGGGCCAAAACCGCAAAAAAACACCCTGCCGAGGGACCCGGCAAGGTGCAGAGGGGGATGCTTAGAGCTTGCTGGAACCAAAGACTTCGACCTGCGTGAGGGCGGGGAAGGGGGACGGGTCATCGGCCTTGATGAGCTGATCGAGCTTCAGGCCGGCGATGACCACGCCGTTCAGGTCGAACAGCTGGCCCTCGGCGGTCTTGGAGAGCGGCAGGATGCGCTCTTCGCCGGTGGAAAGGGTCAGGCGGGCCTGTGTCCACCATGCGTCGTGGGGGAAGTCGGCGCGGGTGGTCAGGATCAGCGTTTCGGCGCGGACCGGACGCCCAAAGTCCAGCTCCCAACAGGCGTTGGGGTCGCGGTTGATGCCCCAGCTCTCAAACGGATACCGCCCGTGACAGCTGGGATAGATCACGCCGTCGATGGCGTTGCGGGCCGCGAACACGGATTCGCCCCGCGTTTCCACATTGGCCTTTGCGTGGGGGAAACAGCCGGTGTTGTCGTGGTGGTCGTAGCGGCTGCGCCCACGCCAGCGGCCTTCAGGAAGGAACGGCGAGAAATGAATTCGACATAATGTTTTCTCCTTCGATCAATTTTATCCGAAAACTTCGTGTGCGGCGGGCGGCTGTGCTGGCCGCTCCGCCTTTGATGGCTTTAGTATATCGGTGTGAACGATTTATGAAAATAGGCTGAATTTTTCTTTTATCTGCAAAATTTGATATAAATCAAAAACAGACCATGAATGTCAAAAAATGCAGATGTGTCCCAAAGCACCGCAAAACAATAGCCAGCGCTGCCGTCCCGCCGCGCTGGCTGTTGTTTTATGGTTTTTATTACAGTTCAGAAGTTTCCATCGCCGTGATATCCCGGTAAAAGACAGCCCATGCGGCTTCTTCGTAGGGGCGCAGGAAGAAGAACCCAATGCTCATCGGGAGCAGCATCAAAATGACGAGTGAGACGCACACAGCTTCCCAGCTGGAAAAGAGGGAGACGATGAGCCAAGTGCCAGCCCACAGGGGGACAAGACAGAGCAGCTCCCAGCCGAGAAAGCTGAAGTTCAGGCAGAACAGCCGCCATTTGTTGCCGTCCATGATGCGGCGGGACTCGGTAATGGCTTCGTTGGCGGTCAGGGTGGGGTGCTCGGCCATGATGTAGGGCGTCATGGCGTAGCTGTAGAATTTCACGATGCCCGGGATGAGGAACAACAGGCTCCAAAGCGTGATGTACAGACCTTGCAGGAATTTCATGCAGAAGCCGTCCCACAGGCGGCCTTTCTGCGAGAGCAGATCAGAAAACGCGGCGTTTTTGCCATCCGCCAGATTCAGGTTGAACCGGGCGTAGCCAAGCTGCGCAGCACCGCCCACGACGATGGTGAGCAGGACCCAGACCAGCGTGCAGACCACCAGAGCCGCAAGCAGCTTTCCGCCTTTGGGCTGCGAAAACAGTGCAAGATAGCCCTGCGGGTCCGAGGTCGGATTCTGATTCGTGAGCGATTTGAGCGTGGGGGTGTTTCCGTTGACGATGCTTGCGCCCAGTGCGCTGGCGGCAAGCCCTGTGAGCACCGCAGTTTTCCATTTCCCCTGCAGAGCATTGCGCGCAAGGGCACGATAATCAGCCGATCCTTTCATCTGTAAAACCTCCTGTCAGTGCGGTTCGTGGTTCTGATCCTTGATGAATTTCATGATGCAGCAGCCCATCACGAGGATGGCGAACAGGATATGGGTCCCTTCGCCCAGAAGGCCCTCGAGAAAGCTCCCCACGATCCATGCCGCGACGGTAAAAAGAATGGCCCAGCCGTAACTCATGTTTTCTCCTCCAAAATCTCCTCCAGAAGTTCTTTCACATCGTCCAGAAAGGCTTCCTCGCCGAGGGTGTTCACCTTGAAGAATACCGCTTGGCTTCCGCCCGCCGTGATGGCCGACAGCCGGATGGGGCTGTCGCCGTTCTGGAAGAGGGTCAGCGTCAGGCTCAGGCGGTTGCCGCCCACCATGCTGTACCGCTCGAACACGCGGACGCTGCACCGTGCGCTGCCCTCGCGAAAGTCGCTTCCGGCTTCGAGGTCCGCCGACCAGCTGCTGTCCGGGATGGCCCGTTCAAGCCTGTGGAGCAGGGTGTCGAAGCTTTTGGTGCGGATGGTCTTTTCAAAGATCGCCATAGCGGTCCCTCCATTCATTCCACGAAATTCGGTCCATTTACTCAGGATACGAATGAGGATGCAGAAAAATTGCAGACAGCGCCCCTTGTCCGGAAAAATCCTGCGGACAGGGGGCGCTGCGGGTTTAGATGGGGTTCCACGGCAGCTCGATGCTGACCCGTGTGCCAAAGCCGGGGCGGCTCTGGACCCGGACATGATTGGACGCGCCGGCGTACAGCCGCAGACGCGCTTCGATGTTGTGCAGTCCGATGCCGGTGCTGCGGCGGTTCTTCTCCGCCGAGGGCTTGCGGCCGTGCGCGATCTGCTGCCGCAGTTTTTCCACCGTCTCGGCGTCCATGCCGATGCCGTTGTCGGTGACGGTCAAAATGAGCTTGTCGCCGCGGTGGTAAGCCGCAACGCGGATGCGCAGAACGTGGTCCAGCCCTTCCATGCCGTAGAGCAGACTGTTTTCCACGACCGGCTGCAAAATGAGCTTGAGCGTCTCCACATGGGCGGCGTCGCACCCGTGGAGCTTGACCTCGTAATCGATCTTGCTGCCGTAGCGGATGCGCTGGATGTTCATGTACATCTGGACGTGTTCCAGTTCCTGTTTCAGCGGCACGAACAGCCCGCCCGAGATGCTCAGACGGTAGAGCTTGCCCAAGCTGGACGCCATCTTGCTGATGTCGGGGCGTCCGGCCTCGCCCGCCTTCCAGACGATGGTCTCCAAGGTGTTATAAAGGAAGTGGGGGTTGATCTGGCTCATGAGGACCTGCATCTCGAGGTCCTGCTTGTGGCGCTCCATCTTCATCTGTTGGTCCAGCCCCACCCGGATGTTGTCCAGCATGGAGTTGTAAGTGGTCATCATGCGGGAGACTTCCTCCGGCCCCTGCGGCTTGGCGTAGGCGCACAGGTCTCCGGCATCGGCCCGCCGCATGGCTTCTTCCAGCTGGGTCATGGGCATCATGAACCGATAGTAGAAGTAGAAGATGAGCAGCGCAAAGATGCCAACGCAGACGATGAGGACGCTCAGCGTCTGAACGTACAGCTCGGTGGTGGCGGCGGTCAGGCTCTCGGCCGGGACCAGCAGCACCGTCGTCCACGGAGTGGAATCGCCCTTTGCAAAGGCGACGTCATAGGCGCTGCCGTCGATCTTGACTGCGCCGTTCGTCTCCTGCAGTTCCGCCAGCGCAGCGGCGATGGTTTCCGGCATTGCCCCTGCGGCCACGGCGTCCTCGTTGGTGGACGAGATCAGCCCGCCGTCTGCGGTCAGGATGTAGACTTCCGCACCCACCCGCTTGGCTTGCAGCTGGTAGAGGTCGTAGAGGGTCTGTTCCTCGATGGAGAACACATGCAGATACGGATAGCCGCTCTTGAGCGCGGAATACACCCGGCGGCTGCCGAACACGACCTGATCCCGCCGGACTTCGCCATAGGATTCGGTCCGCAGATAGTTGTCGGTCAGGGGATAAAAATAGAATTTTCCGTATTTGCCGGGGTCGTCCATCCCCATGGCTTCAAAGTTCTTGATGAGCAGGGACGTGGTCTGGTTGGGGTCGAGAAAATCCAGCACGTCGTGGCGGTTGACCACATAGATGGCGTCGATCTTCTTCTGCTTCACCAGCCGGGAATAGCTCTCGAACAGTGCGCCGTTCGTGTAGGTGATGGCGTACTTTTTGGCGTTGGGATTGGCCCCGTAGCTGCGGTCCAGGATCTCGAGCAGCCGCTCGTCGGTGGAAAAAGCGTCAGAAACGCTGTACACGCCCTCGGCAAAGCGGTCAAGGGTGTTGCTGATGTCCTGCGCGGTGTAGCTGATGGATTGGATGTGCGCCCGCTGCTGGACCCGGATGGACCGGCTGAACAGACAGGCGAGGACGAAATCCCGCTTGCTGGTCAGGGTGTCGCACTGGTGGATGTCGGTGTAGTGCGCGCCCAGACTGCGCATGACCTCTTCCATCTGAACGCCGTAGCGCAAAGCCCACAGCGAGATGTGGAACAGCAGGGATAGGCAGAGCCGGTCCACGGTCTGATAGTCCAGCTTGGCCGTGCCGGGAAGCAGGAGCACCCGGTCCACCTCGGCCCGAAGCGCTTCGTAGTCCTGCGCCAGAAGGGCTTTTTCGACCCGCTCGGTATCAAAATAGGCCAAGTCATCCGGGCGCTCGCTGCTCAGCTGGCGGAACTGGTAAATTTGCTCCTGCCCCGCAAAGGCGCTCTGCTTGGCACAGCAGTCGGCCTGTTCGTAGGCTTGGGGCAGCATCTCAGGTTCGGTACACAGATTGCTGATGCCCACCGACAGAGTGACGCGCAGCTGGTCGTGGACCGCCTTCTGCAGCTCCCGCAGGGACGCGGTGACTTCCTCGAGTGAAATTTCCGCTTCGCTGCTGTAGAGCGCCACGAGCGATTCGCCCGCAAAGGGGAACAGCAGCCGGTGCAGCGGCCCAGCGGGCAGCGCTGAGCAGACCTGCAGGATGTTCCGCCACATGGTTCTTGATGGACATGTTCAGATATTCAAAGTCGCTGTAGCCGCTCAGAATGACGATCTTGATCTCCGGGGGGTCCCGGTTCAGCCGCTGCATCAGTTCCATGCCGTCCATCCCGGGCATCCGGATGTCCGACGTTTTCGTTTTCCCTCTAGTATAGCATACCGCGCGGAATTTGACGAATAAAAAATTCATCCGGCCGGAAAAGCCCCGCCGCGTTGCAAATGGGCCGAAAAGCGCTTATAATACAATTAAAATGTCGAGGAAAGGCGGGAGACAGGATGAAAACACAGGACCGGAAAGGCATCTCGCTCCGGACCAAGATCGTCAGCGGCTTGGCGGCCATCTTTCTGGTCACGCTGGTGTCCATCGGGATGGCGGCGGGCATCGGACAGTGGACCCTGACCGCCTTTGATACCGTGCTGGAAGAGAACGCGTCCTGCTACACCGTGCAGGATGCCCTCAAGGCCGAGACGCGGGCCTTTGAACGGTATGTCCGCGAATCCTCGCAGGAGAACGCGCAGGAGCTGGCGGCCGCGTGCGATGCCGCTGAGGCCAGCCTCGCGGCTCTGCCCTTCGATTACGCCGAGCTGGGCGAAGAACGGTACGCCCGGACATGGAACCTGCTGCAAGGCTATGCGGGCTATCGGCAGAGCCGGGACGCCTTTTTGCAGCGGACGGCGGAGACGGACGGCTATGTGGAAGAAATGTACCACATCATGGACATGCAGGACTATCTTTCGGAATATGCCCTGCGGCTGACACAGGCCACACTGGAACAGGAGAGCGCGGACTATCAGGAACATGCCCAGATGATGCAGCGTCTGCCCGGGCTGTACGGCGTCATGCTGGCGGCGGCGGTGGTGCTGATGGCCCTCATTTTGAAAATGCTGACCTCCACCGTGGTGGTCCCGCTTTTGCAGCTGGTTCAGGCATCCCGCAGCATTGCGGAGAACGATTTTTCCGGCGAGGACCTGCCCGTGAAAACGACCGACGAGGTGGGCCAGCTGACAGGGACCTTTAACCAGATGAAGCACGCGATGGCGGACTATGTGGCGGCGCTGAACGCCCTGCACCGCGAAGAGATGCGGAACCTTGCGCTGGAAAAGGACTTGGAGCACACCCGGCTGGAAGTGCTGAAAAGTCAGGTGAACCCGCACTTTTTGTTCAACACCCTGAACATGATCTCCTGCATGGCCCGCTTGGAGGACGCCGCCGCGACCGATGAAATGATCGTCCGGCTGGGCAGCATGTTCCGGCACAATCTGCGCACCAAGGCGCAGGAGATCACCCTCGAAGAAGAGCTGGAAGGGGTCGAGGACTATATCTATCTGCAGCAGATGCGGTTCGATGGCCGCATCACGGTGGAAAAGAAGATCGACGCCGACCCAGCGGCGGTGCGGCTGCCGTCGTTCACGCTGCAGCCGGTCATTGAAAATGCCTTTGCCCACGGGCTGAAGTCCTGCGAAGAGGGTGGACGCATTCTGGTGCGGGCGTGGCAGGAACAAAACCGGCTCATTTTGACGGTGGCGGACAACGGAAAGGGAATGGACGCGCAGGAACTTGCGGCGCTGCAAGAGAAGATTCGGCAGAGCGAACAAACCGGAAAGGGCATCGGGCTTGGAAATATTTCCCGGCGAATCTCCATGCTCTACCAAAACGGCGGGATGCACATTTACAGCCGTCCGGGCCATGGGACCGTGGTACGGTTTGAAATTCCACAGATGCAGAAGGAGGATGCTTCATGAAGTGCAAATTGCTGGTGGCGGAAGATGAACTCATCGAGCGGAAGGTGCTGTGCAAGACCCTGCAAAAGTATCTCGGGGACCTCATCCTGCTCTACGAAGCCAAGAACGGCCGCGAAGCCGCCGAACTGTTTGCGCGGGAAGCGCCGCAGGTGGTCATCCTTGACATCGAGATGCCCGGAATGACCGGACTGGAAGTGGCCCGGAAGATTCGTGAGACGGACAAAAACTGCGCCATCCTCTTTTTGACCGGATTTGATAAATTCGACTATGCCAAACAGGCCATCTCGGTCCATGCGCAGGATTATCTTCTGAAGCCTTATAAGGAACAGGAGCTGGTCTTTGCGGTGGAGGATGCCATCCGGCAGGTGACCTCGCAGGTCCCGCACCGAGTGGAACCTGCGGCAGCGGAACCGGTCCGCCGGGAGGAAGAAGAGGACGTCCGCACCGCCATCATCCGGGCCGAAATGGCGTCGTTCATCGAAGCGCACTACCCCGAGGACATCTCGATGCAGGACGCGGCGGCAGCGCTGCGCTATTCGGACGCCTACTTCTGCAAGCTGTTCAAACAGTGCTTCAAGGTGAACTTTTCGACCTATCTCAATGAATTTCGGGTCCGGAAGGCCCAGCAGCTCATGGCGGATGCCCGCATGAGCCTGAAGGACATCAGCACCGCGTGCGGCTACAGCGACGCCAACTATTTCGCGCGGGTGTTCAAGCGCATCACGGGGCAGACGCCCTCCGATTACCGTCTTGCCGCCGCCGAACAGGTGGTGCGGAACAGCGAAACCACAAAATAACCACACAAGCGCCCGCTTCGTCAAAGTGCAGAGAGACGAAGCGGGCGCTTTTTGGGTCAAAAACTTCCTTTTTGCCAGTTTCTTTCGTCCGGAACAGGAGAAATTTGTACTTGGATACAACAAAGACAAAATCGTCCTGCCTATCGCAAAAAATTCTTGTTTCGAAAAAATGAACGATTTGTTAGAATGTTTTTGCGAAGAGAAAAAAGGAAAACCGACGAAAAAAGGGAGGATGCAATTCATGAAGAGAAGAAAGTTCCTGTCTCTGATGGGCGCTGCGGCACTGACCGGCGGCCTGATGCTGACGGGCTGCGGCGCACAGGGCGAAAAGGATGACCGCAAGATCATCCGCATCGGCCATGTCCAGTCCCAGACGCACCCGGACCATCTGGGTCTGGAAGCGTTTGCGGCCCACATCAACGAGAAGCTGGGCGACAAATACCGGGTCGAGGTCTACCCCAGCGAGCTGCTGGGCAGCCAGACCGAGATGGTCCAGCTGACCCAGACCGGCGCCATCGATTTCGTCGTGGCGTCCACGGCCATCATGGAGACGTTCAGCTCGCAGTACCAGATCTTCAATCTGCCGTATCTGTTCTCCAGCGTGGAGGCCTATCATGCCGCCATGGATGACCCCGAGGTCACCGACCCCATCTTCCTGACCACCTCCAAGGCCGGTCTGGAAACGGTGGCATGGCTGGACGCAGGGACCCGAAACTTCTACACGGTCAAGACTCCCATCAACCAGCCCTCCGACCTGAAGGGCCTGAAGATCCGTGTGCAGCAGTCGCCCACCAATGTGGAGATGATGCGTCTGCTGGGCGGCACGGCCACCCCGATGGGCTTCGGCGATGTCTACACCGCCCTGCAGGCCGGCATCCTCGACGGCGCAGAGAACAACGAGCTGGCCCTGACCGACAACGGCCACGGCGATATCTGCAAATATTACTCCTACGATATGCACCAGATGGTCCCCGATCTGCTGGTCGCGAATTACGAGTTCATGTGCAACCTCAGCGATGAGGAGCGCGCCATCTTTGACGAGGGATTTGAGATCGTCAAAGAGACCGAACAGGCTGCTTGGGCCGATGCCGTTGCCGAGGCGAAGGACAAGGCCGAGAACGAGCAGCACGTCAACTTCCTGTATCCGGACACGGCTCCGTTTCAGGAGGCCATGGCTCCTCTGCACGATTCCGTTCTGTCGGCCAACCCCGAGCTGCAGCCCGTGTATGACCGCATTCAGGAGTACAACGCGGAATATGCCGCGCAGCAGTAAGGAGGAACGAGCATGGAAAAACTTCGGAAAGCACTCAACGGTGTCCTGAACGTTCTGGCCGGCGGCAGCATGGCCGTCATGGTCATTCTGACGACCTATCAGGTCATCGTGCGTTATATTTTTAATTCTCCGTCCACTTGGTCGGAGGAGCTGGTCGGCTATCTGTTCGGCTGGAGCACCCTGTTCGGTGCGACCATCGTTTCCGGTGAGCGCGGCCACATGAACATCCCCATCCTCATCGACCGCTTCAACCCGCCGCTGCGCAAGGCGTTCCATATCTTTGGCGAGGTCATCGCATTCGTGTTCTCGGCCACCATTCTGGTCTTTGGCGGCTGGCAGGTGTCCAATCTGGCCATGGGCCAGCAGACCTCCTCGCTGGGCGTGGCCGTGGGCGTGTTCTATTGGGTCATGCCCCTGTGCGGCGTGGTCATCGCGCTGTATTCCATCCTGAACATCATCGGCATCGCCAACGGCAGCATCTCGCTGGATGCCTCCGACGAGGCCACCGAAGCGCTGGCCAAGGTCGAAGCCGAAAAAGCCATGAGCGCAGAAAAGAAGGAGGGCTAAAACTGTGGCAATTCAAGCATTGTTGGTCATTCTGGCAGTCCTGCTGGTGCTGCTGTTCCTCGGCGTGCCCATCTCGTACGCCATTGCAGTCTCTTCTCTGACTGCCATCCTTTCCAGCATCGATCTGAACGTTGCCGTGCTGACCGCTGCACAGCGCACCTTTGTCGGCATGAGCAAGTTCAGCCTGACCGCCATCCCGTTCTTTATTCTGGCGGGCAATATCATGAATCAGGGCGGCATCGCCAAGCGTCTGGTCGATTTCGTTATGGCTATCCTCGGCAAGCTGCCGGGTGCGCTGCTCATCACCAACGTCGGCACGAACGCCCTGTTCGGCGCCATCTCCGGTTCCGCTTCTGCGGCTGCGGCGGCTGTCGGCTCTATGATCCGCGACGGCGCCGACGAGCAGGGCTATGACCCCGCTGTCACCGCCGCCACCAATGCGGCTTCTTCCTGCTCGGGTCTGCTGATCCCGCCGTCCAACGCACTCATTACTTACTCGCTGGCGTCCGGCGGCACGTCGGTCGCGGCCCTGTTCATGGCGGGCTATGTCCCCGGCATCATCTGGGCGGTGGCGTGCGGCATCGTGGCGGTCCTGCTGTCCATCAAGCTGGGCTATAAGGGCACTCCCGGCAAGTTCGACTGGAAGAACCTCGGCGTCTGCACCCTGCGTGCTCTGCCGTCTTTGTCCCTGATCATCGTCGTCATCGGCGGCATCGTCGGCGGCATCTTCTCTGCGACCGAAGGTTCGGCCATCGCCGTGGTCTATTCGCTGGTTCTGGCCTTCTGCTACCGCTCGGTCAACCTGAAGAGCCTGTGGAAAATCATCGTGGACTCCGCCAAGATGTCCGGCATGGTCGTGTTCCTCGTCGGTGTTTCCAACATTCTGGGCTGGGTCATGGCCTTCCTGCAAATCCCCGACGCCGTGGCTGCTCTGCTGCTGGGCCTGACCAGCAACAAGTACCTGATCCTGCTCATCATGAACGTGATCCTGCTGATCTCCGGTACGTTTATGGACGTCACTCCGGCCATCCTGATCTTCACCCCGCTGTTCCTGCCCATCTGCCAGAGCTTCGGTATGAGCACCATCCAGTTCGGTATGATCCTCGTGTATAACCTGTGCATCGGCAACATCACCCCGCCCGTCGGCAACGCACTGTTCGTCGGCATCAAGGTGGGCCGCACCTCGCTGGAAAAAATTATTCCTTACATGCTGATGTACTATGTGGCCATCATCGCAGGTCTGCTGCTGGTTACCTACATCCCGGCCGTGTCTATGACGCTGCCCCAGCTGACCGGTCTGGCTTAAGATTGCTTTCATCTCATCTCATATCTTCTCCTATGGAAAAGGCGGCATCCCATCTGCAAAAAGGGATGCCGCCTTTTTCTTTCCTCTTGCATCCGGCTGGGCTGCTGTATTATACTGGACCCAACAGAAACTGAGGTGAGAAGATGGACCGACGCTCTTTTTTGGCCGTCTGCGCGGCGGCGCTGCTGACGGGCTGCGGCGCGGAGAAACCGCAGGATGTCACGCCGGAATTTGTCCTGACCTACGCGGACAACCAGCCGGCAGATTACCCCACGACGCGGGGCGCCGAACGCTTTGCCGAGCTGGTCCGGGAGCGGACCGGCGGCAGGGTGGTCATTCAGGTGCACAGCGACGGCGAATACGGCACAGAGCAGGAGATCTGGGAGCAGCTCTCGATGGGTGGCGTGGATTTCGCGCGGCTGTCGCTGGCCATCATGGCGGACGACCTGCCGGAACTGAACGTGCTTCAGCTGCCCTATCTGTACCGGGATGCGGCCCATATGTGGCGGGTGCTGGACGGTGAACTGGGCGAGTCGTTTTTGGAGGTGTTCTCGGGCCGGGAGCTGGTGGGCCTGAGCTGGTACGACGCCGGGGCACGGTCGTTTTATGCCCGGGAACCCATCCGCAGTCTGAAGGACCTTGCGGGCAAAACGGTCCGCGTGCAGGATTCGAAGATCGTCATCGGGATGATGAAGCTTCTGGGTGCAGAACCGGAGACGTTCGCCTACAGCGATGTCTACTCGGCGTTCGAAACGGGAAAGATCGATGCGGCGGAAAATAACTGGCCGGCGTATTATTTGATGGACCACTATAAGGTGGCCCCGTACTACACGGTGGACGAACACAGCCGCGTGCCGGAAGTTCAGCTTGCCAGCGGGAAAACGTGGGAGAAGCTGCCGGAGAAATATCAGACCATCCTGCGGGAATGCGCCAAGGAATCGGCACAGTATGAGCGGGAGCTTTGGACCGAAGAAGAGCAGACCGCCCGCCAGACTGTTCTGGCGTCGGGATGCCACGAAATTACCCTTTCGGAAGAGGAATTGGAAGCTTTCCGGGAGCTGGTCCAGCCGCTGTATCAGCAGTATTGCGGCGGGGAAGAGGAACTTATTCAAAAAATCCGGGAATCGTGAAAAAAGAGATCGTGCTGCTGACGCTGCTTTTGATCGTGAAACAGATGAGCCGCCTGATCGAGTTTGGTTTGAAAGTGCGGCGGAAATAAGCGTTAAAATGTGAGATCGGTTTTCTCCTGTGCACGGTACTGCAGGGCTTCCAGAAGCGAATCTTCGTCGAGCAGCCGCTTTCCGGCCAAGTCGGCAACGGTGCGGGCGACCCGCAGGATGCGGTCATGGGCACGGGCCGAAAGACCCAGTGCATCATAAGAAGCGCGGAGGAGCTGCTCTGCGCCGGGGGTCATCCGGCAGATGCGCCGGACCTGCCCCGCCGTGAGCTGAGCGTTGCAGCGAACGCCCTCGTAGCCGGGGGCGGAATAGCGCTGGGCCTGAATCTCCCGCGCCCGCAGGACCTGCTGGCGCAGTTCGGCGCTGCTCTCGGCGGGGGCGGAAGTGTGAAGCTCGTCAAAGGCGACCGGGTCCATCTCCACGCAGAGGTCGATGCGGTCCAGCAGCGGACCGGACACCCGGCTCCGATACTGGCGCACCGCGCTGGGCGAACAGGTACAGGCCCGGGTGGGGTGGCCGTAGTAGCCGCATTTGCAGGGATTCATGGCCGCGACGAGCTGGAACCGGCTGGGGTAGGTAGCGCTGCCCGCCGCACGGCTGACCGTGATGGTCCCATCCTCGAGCGGCTGGCGGAGGACTTCCAAGCTCTCGCGGGAAAATTCCGGAAGTTCGTCCAAAAACAGCACGCCGCAGTCAGCCAGACTGCATTCGCCGGGACGGAATGCGGCCCCGCCGCCCGCCAGAGCTGCCGCACTGGCCGAGTGGTGCGGGCTTCGGAAGGGCCGCTGGGAGATCAGCCCGCGCCCCTTGGGCAGCTGACCGGCGATGGAATAAATTTTGGTGGCTTCCACGGCCTCTTCGCGGGTCAGGGGCGGCAGAATCCCCGGCAGACGCTTCGCCAGCATGGATTTGCCCGTGCCCGGGGCGCCAATGAGCAGCACGTTATGTCCGCCTGCCGCCGCAATGACCATGGCCCGCCGCGCCAGCGGCTGACCCATCACGTCGGCAAAATCGGGGACGCTGTTCCAGCTCTCCGAAGGGTCGAACGGAACGGCGGCGCAGGGAGAAAGCGGCGCAACGCCCCGCAGGGCGTCCACGACCTCCCGCGCCGTGTGAGCAGGGTAGACCGTCATCGCATCGCCGCCGGCTTCGGCTGCTTCGGCGGCGTTCTCGACCGGGACGTACAGCGCACGGATGCCGTCGGCGGCAGCGGCCAGCGCCATGGGCAGGACGCCCGACACCGGGCGCAGGGTCCCGTCCAGCGCCAGTTCGCCCAGAAAGGCGGAATCGGCGGGCGGCGGGTCCATCTGCCCGGAAGAGGACAGCACCGCCAGAAGCAGCGGCAGGTCGTAGACCGGGCCAGTCTTGCGGACGTCCGCCGGGGCCAGATTGACCGTGATGTGCCGGTCCGGCCACTTGAAGCCTAGATTTTTCAGCGCGGCGCGGACACGGTCGCCGCTTTCGCGCACGGCAGAATCCGGCAGACCGACCAGCGAAAAGGCGGGCAGACCGCCGGAGACATCGGCTTCCACCGCGACAGCGAATCCGTTCAGGCCGTTCAGGCCGTAGCTCTTCAAAATAGAATACATAAATTCCCCTCACAGTGTTTCAGGATCCAGCACTTTATGGATTTTGCGGTTAAGAACTGGTAAAGAATGGAATCTCAACCGAAATTCGACAGCATATCATCTTGATTTGTATTATAGTTTGGGGCATTGAGAATGTCAACGTGTGAAACATGGAGGGATGAATCTATGATTGCAAAGGAGTATTGTCGATACGTTCGTTCCTATTCGGAGCTGGAAGGGCTGCAGCGGGCGCGGACGGTGCGCTACTCTGCACGCTCGACGGCGCAGGGCATCGTGCTGGAACTGGATCAGGAACAGAGCGGCTGTCATGCGGTGGACCGGGTCCTGATCCCGGCGGGAAACTTCCCGCGGGCCATGCAGCTGATGAAATACCTGTGCGAGAACGGCATTGGTCCGGAACAATGGCTGGATGTTCTGGACGATGTGCGGCAGCCGTTCCGTCCGCTTTTGGCAGCAAATCCGCCCCAAAGCCGTGAAATTGCGGAAATGGGTGGGGAATTTGTGGCATTTGTATGATTTCTTTGGGAAAACTTCTTACATAATATGGAATTGACACAGGCGTGACAAGAGTTTATAGTATAAGTGGGTTTGGAAAAACTACCCCTTGGCAAAAACAATAAAGGTAAGGTGTGCAATATGTATCTGGATGAGTATAAGCGCTGGCTGGCAGCGGACCTTGAGGACGCTGACCTGAAGCCGGAACTGGCCAAGATCGAGGGAAATGACGATGAGATCAAGGACCGCTTTGCGGTGGCCCTGAAATTCGGCACGGCGGGTCTGCGCGGCGTTCTGGGCGCGGGCACGAACCGCATGAACATCTATGTTGTCCGTCAGGCCACGCAGGGTCTGGCGAACTGGGTCAAGACGCAGGGCGGCAATCAGACCGTTGCCATCAGCTATGACAGCCGCTT
The DNA here is from genome assembly GCA_900551435.1 of uncultured Faecalibacterium sp. Lineage (GTDB taxonomy): Bacteria > Bacillota > Clostridia > Oscillospirales > Ruminococcaceae > Faecalibacterium. Next base: position 20,077 of record URVW01000005.1, on the reverse strand, counting down.
GAAGAGCGATGTCTTTGCCAAGACCGCTGCGGGCGTTCTGGCCGCAAACGGCATCAAGGTCCGCATTTATGATGCGCTGATGCCCGTTCCGGCTCTGAGCTTTGCGACCCGTTACTACGAGTGCAACGCCGGTATCATGGTCACGGCTTCCCACAACCCCGCTAAGTACAACGGCTACAAGGCCTACGGCCCGGATGGCTGCCAGATGACCGATGACGCCGCCGCCATCGTGTACGCTGAGATCCAAAAGACCGATGTTCTGACCGGCGCAAAGTACATCTCCTTTGCCGAGGGCGTGGAGCAGGGCCTCATCCGCTTTGTCGGCGACGACTGCAAGAAGGCGCTGTATGATGCCATCGAAGCCCGTCAGGTCCGCCCGGGCCTGTGCAAGACCGCCGGCCTGAAGCTGGTCTACAGCCCGCTGAACGGCTCTGGTCTGGTCCCCGTCACCCATGTCCTGAACGATATGGGCATCACCGATATCACCATCGTGCCTGAGCAGGAGTATCCCAACGGCTACTTCACCACCTGCTCCTACCCCAACCCCGAAATTTTTGAGGCTCTGAAGCTGGGCCTGAATCTGGCCACCGAGACCGGCGCAGACCTGATGCTGGCCACCGACCCCGATGCAGACCGCGTCGGCATCGCCATGAAGTGCCCGGACGGCAGCTATGAGCTGGTCTCCGGCAACGAAATGGGTGTTCTGCTGCTGGATTACATCTGCGCCGGCCGCATCGAGAAGGGCACGATGCCCGCAAACCCCGTGGCCGTCAAGTCCATCGTTTCCACCCCGCTGGCCGATGCTGTTGCAAAGCACTACGGCGTCGAGATGCGCAACGTCCTGACCGGCTTCAAGTGGATCGGCGACCAGATCGCCAATCTGGAAGCTGCCGGTGAAGTGGACCGCTTCATCTTCGGCTTCGAGGAGAGCTACGGCTATCTGGCCGGCCCGTATGTCCGCGATAAGGACGCCATCATCGGTTCCATGCTGATCTGCGAGATGGCTGCTTATTACCGCAGCATCGGTTCTTCCATCAAGCAGCGTCTGGAAGAGATCTATGCACAGTATGGCCGCTACCTGAACAAGGTGGACAGCTTCGAGTTCCCCGGCCTGACCGGTATGGAGAAGATGGCTTCCATCATGCAGAAGCTGCGTGACGAGCCGCTGACCGAGCTGGCTGGCCATAAGGTCGTCAAGGTCACCGACTACAAGAAGCCCGAAGAGACCGGTCTGCCCGCTGCAAACGTCCTGATCTACACGCTGGAGAACGGCGCGACCGTCGTGGTCCGTCCTTCCGGCACGGAGCCGAAGATCAAGACCTACTTCACCACGCTGGGCAAGGATCTGGCCGAAGCACAGGCTCAGAAGGATGCTCTGGCCGCTGCCATTGAGCCGATCCTGAAGTAACCCTTAGAATTTCCTCTGCCCCTCTGCCGTGCACCCCGCACTGCAGAGGGGCTTTTTTTCGCGGCGGGCGGTTGCAGTTTGCCGGATGATACGCTATAATATTCAATGTATCAATATAGGTCCGAATGCGGGCAAAGAAAAACGGCAGACAGGGTAGGTGTAAGAAGTGGAAAAACGTGTCACGGCGGTCCTTGTGGCCGCAGGGTCCTCCACCCGGATGGGGTTCGATAAGCTCAGTTTTGATCTGGGCGGCGAAACGGTGGTGCAGCGCAGCATCCGCGCTTTTGCGGAATGCCCGCTGGTGGACGAGATCGTTCTGGTCGCCGGAAAGAACCGGGAGTTCCTCGAGCAGCAGGCAGCGGTGTGCCAAAAGCCGGTGCAGGTCGTGTCTGGCGGAGCTACCCGCGCAGAGAGCGCGAAAAACGGCGTCCTTGCCGCGCACGGCGAGCTGGTGGCGGTGCACGATGCCGCCCGCCCCTTTGTGAGTCAGGAAGTCATCACGGCGGTGCTGAAGGCCGCTGCGGAATGCGGCGCAGCAGCCCCGGCGGTCCCAGTGAAAGATACCGTCAAAACGGCGGTGCGCGGCAATGGAAAGGTCGTTCCGGACCACTGTATGGTGTCCGATACGCCGGACCGCAGCACCCTGTATGCCGTGCAGACCCCGCAATGCTTCGACCGCGCCGCTTATCTGGCCGCACTGGACGAGCTGGATGAAGAAAAAGCCCGCCTTGTCACCGACGATTGCAGCCTGTTCGAGCTGACGGGCCGTCCGGTGCAGCTGACGCAGGGCGATTACGCAAACTTGAAGATCACGACCCGGGAGGACCTTCCTCACCCGGAACAGAAAGAAGGAGCAAATATGCGCATTGGTCATGGTTACGATGTTCACCGTCTGGTCGAGGACCGCAAGCTGATCCTCGGCGGCGTCGAAGTTCCGTATGAAAAAGGTCTGCTGGGCCATTCGGATGCAGACGTGCTGGCCCATGCAGTCATGGATGCCGTGCTGGGCGCTGCCGCGCTGGGCGATATCGGCAAACACTTCCCGGACACCGACCCGGAATATTCCGGCGCAGACAGCCTCAAACTGGCCCGCCGTGTGTCTGAAATTTTGAAAGAGAACGGCTGGCGGGTCGAGAACATCGATTCCACCATCCTCTGCCAGCGCCCCAAGCTGGCTCCCTACATCCCCGCCATGCGCGAGAAGCTGGCCGAAGCCTTTGGACTGCCCGTGGACGCCGTGAGCGTCAAGGCGACCACCGAGGAGCATCTGGGCTTCACCGGTGAGGGACTGGGCATTGCAGCCCATGCGGTGGCCCTGATCGAAAAGCTGTAAGCGGGAGAAACTTCGATGACTCTGAACTCGATCATAGCGAATTTCCAGACGTTCAAGCTCGCGGACCTGCTGGATATCATCATCATCGCGTTCCTGATCTATCAGCTGCTGGGCATCATCAACCGCACCCGCGCCGGTCAGCTGGCCAAGGGTGCGCTGCTGGTACTGGCGGTCTATCTGGTCGCCAACGTGCTGAATATGCGCACGGTGACGTGGCTGCTCAACTCGCTGCTGCAGGTCGGTTTGCTGACGCTGGTGGTGTTGTTCCAGCCCGAGATCCGGCGTGCGCTGGAGCGGATGGGCCAGACAGACCAGTGGGCGTCCAAGCTGTTCAACGTGAAGGGCCGATACAACGACCCCAGCTTCAAGGGGGCGTGGCGCAGCGCCATCATCGCCATCTGCGATGCTGCCGAGCGCTTTTCGGAGACCAAGACCGGCGCGCTCATCGTGCTGGAGCGCAGCACCAACCTTTCGGAGATCGTCCGCACCGGCACGCCTGTGAACAGCGCGGTCAATCTGGAAGTGCTGGGGACCATCTTCTACGAGGGCACGCCCCTGCATGACGGCGCGGCCATCATCGAGAATGGCCGCATCAAGGCGGCGGGCTGTGTGCTGCCGCTGTCCAACAACCTCGACCTCGGCAAGGATATGGGCACGCGCCACCGCGCCTGTCTGGGCATCGCGGAGAACTCCGACGCCATCGCCATCGTCGTCAGCGAGGAGACGGGCATCATCTCCATGGCCAAGAACGGCGTCCTGATCCGCCACTTTGACCGCCAGACCCTCTATACCCGTCTGGTGGACGAGATGATCCCCAAGGAGACGGCCAGCGAAAAGGCCGATACCAGCGGCTGGAAGGGCAGAGTCAAGCGTCTGCTGAACTGGGTCAATCAGAAAGAGGAGGACGAGCAGTCATGAGCATGGAGCCGAAAAACAACGGCACAAAGCCCGCCATCCAGCACACCAAAAGTCTGCTGGACGACCGCCGCATCCGCCTCTTGCTGGCCATCGTCGGCGCCATCGTGGCGTGGATGGTGGTCACCATCGTGGTCCAGCCCGGAACGACCAAGACCATTTCCAATGTTCCGGTGGATTTCACCTATGATTCTGCGGCCTACACCTCCCGGGGCCTGAGCATCGTCAGCGCACCCGAAAAATACGTCAGCCTGAAAGTTTCCGGCGACGGCTACACCATCGGCAGCTTGTCGGCGTCGGATTTCGTGGTCTATCCGGATTGGACCGGCGTGCGCGACAGCGGCGAAAAGACTCTGCACCTTCAGGTGCGCGGGGTCAACGGTCTGCTGAACGGCGTGACCGTTTCCATTGAGGGCAATGACAACACCGTGGACGTCGTGTTCGATGTCGTGGAGGAAAAGACGCTCCCCATCACGGTCACGACCAATTATCTGACCATCGCGGATGGCTATATCCTGTATGGTACAGAGCTTTCGAAAGAGACGGTCACCCTGTCCGGTCCCAGCACCGAGATCGACAAGGTGGCGACCTGCACCGCCGAGGTGACCCACAACGGCGAGCTGACCGAATCCGTCACGCTGGATACGGGTCTGCGCTTCTACACCAACAGCGGCAGCGAGGTGACCTTCTCCTACACGACCCTCGAGGAGTCGAGCGTAGAAGTGACCCTGCAGGTCTACAAGATGGCGACGCTGCCCGTCGAGGTCAGCTTCATCAACGCCCCGCGCGATTTTGATTCGTCGGTCCTGACCTACTCGCTGAGCAAACAGACCCTGAACGTTGCAGGTCCGGCCAGCCAGATCGACCGGCTGTCCACCTTGTCGGTGGGGACCATCGACCTGTCCACCTTCTCGCTGAACAAGGTCTACGAAATGCCCATCGAGCTGCCCAGCGAGATCCGTCTGCTGGACAATATCTCGAGCATCACCGTCAGTTTTGATTCCTCGAAGCTGGAGACCAAGACCCTGAACCTGCCGTCTGACTGCGTGCAGGTGGTCAATCTGCCTTCGACCTATACCCTGACCGTGGAGACCGAGCGCCTGATGAACGTGACCCTCTGCGGCCCCACCGGCTCGCTGGAAGCCCTGACGCCGGAACAGGTGGTCATTGAGATCGACGCGGATGATTTCTCGGTCGCCATCGGCCAGCAGAACATCGCGTGCCGGCTGTATGTGCCTTCTAACGGCAAAATTTTCGCGCTGGGAAGCTATGTCATCCAGTGCAAGATAGAGAGTAATTAACATGATCTTAGTTCGCGACCTCCGTCTGCCCCTCTCCGCCGGGGAGCCGCAGGCATTTGAAAAAGCGCTGCATCTGGCCCGCATCCCCCGCGCAAAAGCTGCCCATCTCGGGGTGGCAAAGCTGTCGGTGGATGCCCGCCACGGGCAGCCGAAACTGGTCTATACTGTCGCTGTAACGCTCAAAGACGAGGGTGAGGAATCTGCTTATGCAGGGGCCTCGCCCTGCGTTGCTATCCGCGGCAAAACCGATTTTTCGGTCCGGAACGGCACAGAGCCGCTGGCCCACCGCCCCATCGTCTGCGGGCTGGGTCCGGCCGGACTGTTCGCGGCGCTGCTGCTGGCGCGGCAGGGCTACCGGCCCATCGTGCTGGAACGCGGCCCCGCACTGGAAGAGCGCGTCCGGGCTGTGGAGCACTTCTCGGCCACCGGTGAGCTGAATGAGAATGCCAATATCCAGTTTGGCGAGGGCGGCGCCGGGACCTTCTCGGACGGCAAGTTGACCACCCGCATCGGAGACGAGCTGTGCGGCTTTGTGACCGAGGTGTTCCTCGAGCACGGCGCACCGGCGGAGATCGCATGGAAGCAGAAACCGCACGTCGGCACGGACCTTCTGCGGGGCGTCATCACGTCCATCCGAAAAGAGATCGAGCGCTTGGGCGGCGAGGTGCATTTCAACACCGCACTGACCGGCTTTGAGCGGAAGGATGGCCGTTTGGTGGGCATCCAGACCACGCAGGGGGCATTCCCGTGCGAAGCGCTGGTGTTCGCGGTGGGCCATTCGGCGCGGGACACCTTCGGGATGCTGATGGACAGCGGCCTTGTGCTGGAGTGCAAGCCGTTCAGCGTCGGCTTCCGGGCCGAGCACCTGCAGAGCGAAATCGAAAAGAGCCTGTATCACGAGGCGGCAGGGCATCCGGCCCTTCCGCGCGGGGAATATCAGCTTTCACAGCATGTAGGAAACCGCTGCGTTTATACGTTCTGTATGTGCCCGGGCGGTCAGGTCGTGGCCTCGGCCAGCGAAACGGGCCGCGTTGTGACCAACGGCATGAGTTACCACGCCCGCAATGGCAAAAACGCCAATGCGGCGGTGGTGGTCAGCGTGGGAGCCGAGGATTTTGGCGGCGACCCGCGCAGAGCCATCGCGTTCCAGCGGGAGCTGGAAGCCAACGCCTACAAGGCGGGCCGTGCGGGCGGCGAATATGCGGCCCCGGCGGAGAACATCCAGAGCTTTCTGGAAGGGCGCGGCCAGTTGAAGATCGGCCGCGTGGAGCCGACCTATGACCGCGGCGTCGTGGCGGCGGACCTCGGTGCGCTCCTGCCCGATGAGCTGGCCCAGACCCTGCGGGCCGGTCTGCGGGCGTATGAGCGCAAAATTGCCGGATACACGGCCCCGGAAGCCGTTTTGACCGGTTTGGAAACGCGCACCAGCAGCCCGGTGCGGCTGAAGCGCGAAGAGAATTTTGAGTCTGCCCAGCTGGCGGGATTGTATCCCTGCGGAGAGGGCGCGGGCTATGCGGGCGGCATCATGAGCGCCGCCGTGGACGGCTTACGGGTCGCCCGTGCGATCATCGGCCGGTATCGTCCGGCAGAAGGGTGAAAAGACGAATGAACGATCGTGAAAACGATAAAATGAGGGAAACAGAGGGCCAGCAGGTCCAGCGGGAACTGGAAGATCAGCTGCGCGAACTGGGCGACACCATGACAGATGCGTTCCGCAACGGCTTCGAGGGCCGGGGCATGGAGATCGGCGACCGCGCATGGGATGTGGGCCGTGCCGCCGTCCATGCGGCAAACTTCGGGATCTCGGAAGCCGGAAAAGCCATCCGCAATGGCCGGGACGAATATTACAAGGCTCAGCAGGAAGCACAGAAAAACGGGACCCAGACCACGGGCGGGATGCCCCAGTGGGCCAGACAGATCTTTGGCCTGAAGGGTCAGCAGACGCCGGTGGACCTGCTGCGCGCCGACGGCAAAAAGCGCCGGGACGGCGGCGCGGCGCTGCTGGTCGTGGGCATTACGTTCACGGTGATCTTCGGCGTGGGCACGCTGGGCTGCCTGATCGGGCTGGGCTTCGTCTCGCCGGGTGTCATGACGGACGTGACCATAACAAACGGGATCGTGCAGAGCGCGGACTACTTTTTGAATACGGCCTACAACGCGCTGGGCATCACGAGCGGCGTTCTGGCCCTCATCACGGCTGTTTTTGGCTGGATGACGTCGCGCGGCGCTTCATGGATGAAGGCCGGCAAGCAGCTGAGCCAGTTTGCTGACTACGCAGACACCAACGACTACCACAAGGGCTTTTCAGTCCAGATGCTGGCTGACCTGACCCATCAGAAGAAGAAAAAAATGACCAAGCGGCTGCAGAAATACATCCGCAATGGCTGGCTGAACGCATGGCTGGACGACAAAACGGAAACACTCTACCTGACCGCCGAGGATTACCGCGCGGCGCAGGAGGAAAAAGCCGCCGAAGCCGTCCGCCCGGAACCCAAGCCGGAGCCGGAAGCCCAGCCGCAGGAGACGCCGCTCAATCTGGAAACGGCCCGCCGCTTTGCCAAGGTGCTGGCGCAGGAACAGCAGCTCATGCGGGACGAACAGGCTGTGGAAGAGCTGAAACAGATGCAAAAGACCACCGAGGCCATCTGCGACTGGCTGGAAACGCACCCGGAAAGCCTTCCGAAAGCACGGCGCTTCGCGGAATATTATATCCCCACCACCCTGAAGCTGCTCCACACTTACAACGATGTGCAGGGCCAGAAGGGCGAGAACGCCGAGAGTATCCGCCGGGACATCGCGGGCATCCTGCACACGCTGAATCAGGCGTATCAGAACCTTTATGATAATCTGCTGTCCGATGTGGCGCTGGATGTGTCCAGCGAGATCGCGGCGCTGCAGGGAATGCTGGCCAACGACGGCCTGACCGGGGAGGGACTGTTATGACCTGCCGGGCATGGACCTTAAAAAATTTTGACCGCACCGCCCTGAAAGAGCTGACCGCCGCCATCGCGGAGCAGAACACCGAAGAGCTGGAATCCCGCGTCATGGAGTCCATGGACGAAGAACCGTGGAGCGAAGCCCAATATGCGGCGACGCTGGCGGCCCAGCAGAAGGAAGCGGGTTTGCTGGCGGGCATTCTGGCCGCGCGCGGCATCACCGACCCGGACGAGGCCTTGACCCTGCTGGCCGGCGAAGAGGAACTGAGCGACCCCATGCTCCTCACCGACATGGACAAAGCCTGTGCCCGCATTCTGGAAGCCATCGACAAAGAACAGACCATCGTGGTCTATGGCGACTACGATGTGGATGGCGTGACGGCCACGGCCCTGCTGTATCAGCACCTCAAGGGGATGGGCGCGAACGTCAAGTGTATGCTGCCCAGCCGTGAGGGCGACGGCTACGGCCTGTCGAAAAATGCCATCCAGTCCATCCACGACAAGGGCTGTCAGCTCATCGTGACGGTGGACAACGGCATCTCCGCGCTGGACGAAGCCGAGTTTGCGGCGTCGCTGGGCGTGGACCTCATCGTGACGGACCACCATCTGCCTCATGATACCCTTCCGCACGCGGTGGCGGTCGTAGACCCCCGCCGCGCCGATGACCACAGCCCCTTCAAGGGCCTGTGCGGGGCGGGCGTGGCATTCAAGCTCTGCGCCGCACTGGATGGCTGTCCGTCCGAAGAGATGCTGGACTACTGCGGCGATCTGGCCGCGGTGGGCACGGTCGCGGACGTGATGCCGCTGACCGGCGAGAACCGCACCCTCGTCAAGGCGGGCTTGAAACTATTGCAGAACACCGACCGCCCGGGCTTCAGCGCCCTGCTGGAAGAAGTCGGCTTGGGCGGCAAGCCTGTCACGGCCGAAAATGTCAGCTACGCCATCGCACCCCGCATCAACGCGGCGGGCCGGATGGACAACGCGGTGACGGCCCTGCAGCTGGTCCTCTGCGAGGACGAAGAACGCGCCGAAGAGCTGGCGCATAGGCTGAACGAGATCAACGTGTCCCGTCAGGAGACGGAATTGGAGATCGTCAAGGCCGCGCAGGAGCAGCTGGACGCCGAACCGGCCATCTTGGAGGATCGCGTGATCCTCATCTGGGGCCGCGACTGGCATCCGGGCGTCATCGGCATCGTGGCGTCCCGTCTGGTGGAAAAGACCGGGCGGCCCGTCATCGTGGTGTCGGTGGACGAACACGGCGAGGGCAAGGGCAGCGGCCGCAGCGTGCAGGGGTTCAACCTGCACTCCTGCATCGCATCCTGCGAGGATATCCTGCTCCGCTTCGGCGGCCACGCCATGGCGGCGGGCCTGTCGGTGCGGGAAGAGAACCTGCCCGAACTCCGCCGCCGCCTGAACGAGTGGGCCGCGCGGGAATGCCCGGTGCTGTTCACCCCGCCGCTGGAATGCGACCTGTCCATCCATCTGGACCGCATCACGGTGGAATCGGTCCGCCGTCTGGAACAGCTGGCCCCGTATGGCGCAGAGAACCCGACCCCGGTGTTCGTGCTGGAAAAAGCCGTCATCGACGGCATCTATCCGGTGTCAGAGGGCAAGCACTGTCGTCTGCGTCTGCGGCAGGGGAATGCCAGCATCTACGCGGTCTGGTTCGGGATGCACCCCGAACAGCTGCCCTATACCATGGGGGATGTCGTGGATGCGGCGCTGAACCTTTCGGTCTACGAAGCGCCCCGTGGCGCACAGCTGTCGGGCCGGATTCTGGAACTGCACCCGGCGGGCTTGGGCAATGCCGCCGCCGAGCAGACGGCGCTGGTCCAAGCGCTTCGGCGCGGGACCCCGCTGACGGCAGAACAAAAACAACGCATCGCCCCGGAACGGAGCGATATCATCACGGTGTACCGCGAACTGCAGACCCGGCGCTGGCACGCTGAGGACCTGCAGCCCCTGTTCGCAAAATTAGGGGAGCAGAACACCGGCAAAATCCTGGTCGCAATCACGGCGCTGGAACAGGTGGGCCTGATCGCGGTCCATGAGCGCGGCGGGGCCAAGTTCTGGGAGCTGGTCCCCGCACAGGGCAAGAAAAATCTTGCCGATGCGCCGATCTTGAAATGTCTGGAGGAACGATAAGATGCCAGAGGGAAAGAACATGCTCCGTCCGGTGAAGCCGGAGGATTCGTATTCGGCAAAAACGCATTTGCATCAGCCTGTGCCGGAAACGGCAACGGTGTCGGCCACGGCGCTGCCCGCCGATGCCCCCGAAGCGGCTCTGCCCAGCGAGGTGAAGCCGGAGATCATCACATGGGAAAAGCTCGTAGAGGCCATCAAAGCCAGCGGAAAGTCCTATAACATGGACATGATCGAAAAGGCTTACAATCTGGCCAACGATGCCCACAAGGGCGTCTGCCGCCGCAGCGGCGAGCCGTATATCTGCCATCCGCTGGCCGTGGCGCGGCTGGTGCTGGACCTCGGCATGGACACCGAGAGCATCGCCGCCGCCCTGCTGCACGATGTCGTGGAGGACACCCCCACCACGCTGGACGACCTGAAGTCGGCGTTCGGCGAGGAAGTGGCCCTGCTGGTGGACGGCGTCACCAAGCTGACGAAAATTCAGTTCTCGAACATCGAGGAGCTGCAGGCCGAGAACCTGCGCAAGATGCTGCTGGCCATGAGCCGCGACGTCCGCGTCATGATCATCAAGCTGTGCGACCGGCTGCACAATATGCGCACCGGCGACGCTTGGCCGGAACAGAAGCGCCGCGACAAGGCCCGCGAGACGATGGAAGTCTATGCGCCCATCGCCAACCGCTTGGGCATCCTGAACGTCAAGGAAGAGCTGGAGGACCGCAGTCTGCATTACCTCGACCCGGTGGGCTATGAGGAGATCAGCAAGATGCTCAGCGAGCGCGCGGGCGAAGAGTTCCTTGCCAGCGTGTCCGGCGTCATCGAACAGCGGCTGGAAGAGAGCGGCATCGAAGGGGCGACCATCAAGCGGCGCGTCAAGAGCATCTACGGCATCTACCGCAAGACCATCATGCAGAACAAGTCCTTCGATGAGATCTATGATATCTATGCGGTCCGCATCATTCTGGATACGCTGGCCGAGTGCTACAGCACGCTGGGCCTTATCCATGACATGTATCATCCGCTGCCCAACCGCTTCAAGGACTATATCTCGACCCCGAAGCCGAACGGCTATCAGAGTCTGCACACGACCGTCATCGGCCACGAAGGCATCCCGTTCGAGGTCCAGATCCGGACCCGTAAGATGGATGAACAGGCCGAGTACGGCGTCGCCGCCCACTGGAAATACAAGGAAGGTCTGGACGGCCACGACAAGCTCGATGAGCGCTTGGCATGGGTCAGCCAGCTGCTGGAAAACCAGCGCGTCAGCGAGGATTCCGGCAACCTTCTGCACGACCTGAAGAGCGATCTGCTGCCGGAAGAAGTCTTTGCCTTCACCCCGAAGGGCGATGTCATCAACCTGCCCGCCGGGGCCACCTGCATCGACTTCGCCTATGCGATCCACTCGGCGGTCGGAAACCGGATGGTAGGCTGCAAGGTCAACAACCGGATGGTCCCCATCGACCACATCGTTTCCACCGGCGAGATCATCGAAGTCATCCTCGGACCGGCCGACAAAGGCCCCAGCCGCGACTGGCTCAAGATCGTGCGCACCAGCGAGGCCAAGAGCAAAATTCGCAACTGGTTCAAGAAGATGCGCCGCGACGAGAACATTCAGGAGGGCCGCGACGCGCTGGCCCGCGAACTGCGCCGTGAGATGATCTTCATCCCGGACGACAAGCTGGATGAATTTATCGGCAGCTGCTGCCGCCGTCTGCGCCAGAACAACGCCGAGGAACTGTATGCAGCCATCGGCTATGGCGGCATCACCATCGCGAACTGTCTGCCCAAGCTCAAAGAGGAGTGGCAGAAGCTCAAGGCCGAAGAGGGCAAGACCGAACAGCTGGCCAAGGTGGACCTGAGCAAGGTCCACGCCACCGACGGCGTTGTGGTGGAGGGCTTCGACAACACCCCCATCAAGTTCGCCAAGTGCTGTTCGCCGCTGCCCGGAGACCCCATCGTGGGCTTCATCACCCGCGGCTTCGGCGTCTCCATCCACAAGCAGAGCTGCGTCAACGCCATTTCCAGCATGAAGGACCCCACCAACGCTCCCCGCTGGGTGAAAGCCTACTGGGCCGACAGCGTGAAGGACAGCTACAAGGCCGGTCTGGAGATCGTGGCGCTGGACCGCAACGAACTGCTGCGGGATGTTCTGGGCGCACTGGCGGACATCCGCGTGCCCATCTACACCATGAACGCCCGTCAGGTGGAAAACAACTGCTGTGTGGTCAGCCTGACCATCGGCATCAACAATACCGAGCACCTCAACCGGGTCGTTGCCCGCCTGTCGAAGGTCAAGGATGTGCTCAAGGTGACAAGGAGTTAACGTCATGCGAGCAGTCATTCAGGCCGTTTCTTCGGCCAGTGTCCGGGTCAACGGGGGAGAACCCCGCGCCATCGGCCCCGGCCTCGTCATCCTGCTGGGCGTCCGGGACACCGATTCGCTGGACATCGTGCCCAAGCTGGCCGAAAAGTGCGCGGGTCTGCGCATTTTCAAGGACGAGAACGACAAACTGAACCTCAGCGCCAAGGACCTTGGGTATTCGGCGCTGGTGGTCAGCCAGTTCACCCTTTACGGGGATACGAAAAAAGGCTTCCGGCCCAGCTTCATCCATGCGGCCAAAGCGCCGCTTTCGGTGGACGCCTACGAGCTGTTCCTCGCCGAGATGAACAAGCAGGGCCTGAAAGAGGTCCAGCACGGAGAGTTCGGGGCCGATATGCAGGTGTCGCTGGTCAACGAAGGCCCCTGCACCATCGTCATCGACACCGACGAATGGAAAAAGAAGGATTGAGAGGAGCACAGGATGAAGGCATTTCATCTTCTCGGCGCTGCGCCGTTTTATACCAACAGCTTCGTCCTCATCACCGATGCGGGCCATGCAGTCGTCATCGACCCGGCCGCAGAAGTGCAGGAGTACGATAAGATTTTCAAGGACAACAACGCGAAGCTCACCCACATCTTCTGCACGCACGGCCACTATGACCATGTGGGCAGCGCGGGCGTGTTGAGCCGCGAGTGGGGCGCGAAGGTCTGGTGTGAACCCGCTGACTGCATGGGCGTCCAGCTCTTCCCGCTGAAAAGTGCGGACAGCAGCTATGAGGAAGGGGAAACCATCCAAGTGGATGAACTGACCTTCACCGTCTGGCACACCCCGGGCCACACCGAGGGCAGCGTGGTGCTGCTCTGCGGCGAATATCTGTTCGTGGGCGATACGGTCTTTCAGGGCAGCATCGGCCGTACTGATCTGGACGGCGGAAGCAGCCGCAAAATGGACGAGAGCTTGCGCAAATTTGCGGCGCTGCCCATCCCGAAGGAAACGCAGCTCCTGCCCGGGCACGGTGATTTTTCCACCTTTGGCGAGGAGCTGAACAGCAACTTCTACATCCGGAACGCCCAGCGCGGCGGGAATCTGTAAAAGACCCCTCTCCCCGGCGGAGAGGACCGAAAGAGTGAATCACATGAAAATTTATATCACAGGGCTGGCATCCGGCTACGAGGTCGAACACCTTGTCCGGCTGTTCTACCCCATGGCCCCGCTCACGCTGGAACCGCCGCAGGAAGGCGAGGACTGTGTGTGGGCCGAAAAAAAGCCGGACGGTCTGTTCGCGCTGGTGCGGGAGCACGGGGAGAGCCGGACCGCAGAAGCGCCTTTGCCGGAAGCAGACGGCGAGACGGTGGAATTTACCCTCGCCAGCCTGACCTATGACCTGCTGCGCGGCTGGACCGGACTTCGTCCGCCGTGGGGCAAGATGACCGGCGTGCGTCCGGTCCGCCTCATCCACGACAAGCGGGCGGCGGGCTGGTCCGAAGCGGAGATCGACCGCTTCTTTCTGGACCGGTTCGACTGCTCCACCCAGAAATACCAGATGGCCAAGGCCATCGCAGACCTGCAGGAACCCATCCTGCGGGTGGGCAGCGCCCCCAAGACCTACAGCCTGTACATCGGCATCCCGTTCTGCCCGTCCCGGTGCAGCTATTGCAGCTTCGTCAGCTGCAACCTTGACCGGGACCGCAAGCTGGTGCAGCCCTATGTGGACTGCCTGTGCCGCGAGGTGGAGGAGATCAGAGTTCAGGCCGAAAAAGCGGGCCTGAGCCTTTGCAGCATCTACATCGGCGGCGGTACGCCCACCAGCCTTTCGGCGGAACAGCTCCGCCAGCTGATGGGGACCGTGCGGGACAATTTCGACCTGTCCAAGGTGGTGGAATACACCGTCGAGGCGGGCCGTCCCGACTGCACCGATGCCGAAAAGCTGGCCGTCATCAAGGAATACGGAGCCACCCGCATCTCCATCAACCCGCAGACCTTCTCGGACGAAGTGCTGGCGGGCATCGGCCGGAAGCACTCGGCGCAGGACATCCTCGACTGCTACGCCGAGGCCCGGGCCGCAGGACATGACGACATCAATATGGACCTCATCGCCGGTCTGCCCGGAGACACCGTGGAGGGCTTCGAGCGCAGTCTGCGTCAGGCCATCGCCCTCGACCCGGAGAACATCACGGTCCACACCCTGACCCTCAAGCGGGCGTCCCGCATCGTCATCGAGGACCAGCGGGAAAACGACTACGCCGATGTCGCCGCCATGCTGGAAAAGTGCCATCTGCTGGCCGAAGCGGGCTATCGGCCCTACTACCTCTACCGCCAGAAGAATACCCTGCAGAATCTGGAAAACGTGGGCTGGTGCAAGCCGGGGCACGAGGGGTATTATAATATCTATATCATGGAGGAAGTCCAGACCATCCTTTCCGCCGGTGCGGGCGGCAGCACCAAACTGGTGGCCGACGGCGGAAAGCGGATGCAGCGCATCTTCAATTTCAAATATCCGACCGAGTATATCCAGCGCTTTGCGGAGGTACTGGAACGGAAAAAAGGAGTGGCTGATTTTTATGATCACGATTTGGGTCCCGAAACGTCTGGTAGAGATTGACCTGTACAACATCGCCTCCCGCAGCCCGGAAGCGCTGGCCGAAATGAGCGAGCGCAGCTACCGCGAGCGGGTCCGCTATGCTGCCGAGAAGGTCCGCTTTTCCGGCACGAAGATCGTCATGCTCACCGGCCCGTCAGCCAGCGGCAAGACCACTTCGGCCCACAAGCTGGCCGAAGAGCTGATCCGTCAGGGCACGCCGGCCCATGTGGTCAGCCTTGACAACTTCTTCCGGGGCGCGGAGTTCTACCCCCGTCTGCCTGACGGCACGCTCGATTACGAGAACCCGGACACCATGGACCTGCCATTGATCCGTCAGTGTCTGCATGAGCTGAGCGAGACGGGAAAGACCGTCCTTCCCATCTACGATTTCGCCACCGAAAAGCGCTCGAGCGAGACGGAAGCGGTCGATCTGCAGGGCGGCGTCTGCATCGTGGAGGGCATCCACGCCCTCAACCCGGAACTGACCGGTCTGGTCCCCGGCGAAGAGGTCTACCGCATCTATGCCGGTCTGCGGGAGGAATACTGCATCGATGGCCGCCGCGTCATCAATACGCAGGATGTCCGTCTGTGCCGCCGCACCCTCCGCGATGCCGCTGCCCGGGGCCGCAGTCCCGAAAAGACCCTCGCCATGTGGGACCGCGTTCTGGACGGCGAGACGCGGTATATCAAGGGCTTCAAGACGACGGCAGACTTTCTGCTGGATACGTCCTTCACCTACGAACTGGGCCTGATCGCCCAGCTGCTGCAGAAAGTGCGGCGTCAGTTCGTGCTGGAAGGCCACAACGCCGAACTGTGGGACGAGACGGCCCGCCGGTTCGAGCATGTGGCTCCGCTCCCGCTGGACCTTCTGCCCACCGACAGCATGCTGCGGGAGTTCTACGGCAGCGAGGCGAAATAACGCGGGAACGTTCGCTTTTTGTGCAAATGCGAAAAAACTGTTTCCAAATCCGCACGAAACTGTAAAACTTGCGGTGGATTCGTTGCAATCGGCCTTGGAGTGCGCTATAATGAAACCATCATCCGACAGCACAGAAGGAGGGCATTCCTCCGCTAAGAGAGGTGTCTATTATGGATTTCAATAAGATCAAAGAAATGGGTCTGGAATATGCCGAAAAGGGCAAGAATGCAGCCATGGATCTGGCAGAGCGCGGCAAGACGCAGGCAAAGATCGTGAACGAGCAGACCAAGCTCGCCCGCGCACAGCGTCAGCTGGGTGCACTGGTGTATAGTCTGGCAAAGGGCAATGAGGAAAATCAGCCCCTCGTGGACAAATACATCGAAATGATCGATACCATCGAAAAGGACCTCGCAGCCCTGAAGGAGAGCGTCAACATCCCCACCGCGGCCGCTGCCCCGGCGGAGGAAGCTGCTCCCGAAGAAGCGGAGACGATCACGATGGATTTCCCCCTTGAGGAAGCCCCCGAAGCAGAGAAAAAGACCTGCCCCCAGTGCGGTGCGCCCGTCTCGCAGGATGCCCTGTTCTGCAATAAGTGCGGCGCACAGCTGTAACGCAAAAAGCAAACTCTGGCCCGATGCGGGCGGTGTCTCTGCGGGGATGCCGCCTGTTTTTGTGTCAAAGTGTGAAAAATCTGGAAACATTTGAGCCGAAAACCCGGAAAGTGGGCGTCTCCCCTTGAAAAAGGGCGGATTCTGCGATACAATAAAGCCCTGATTTTTGAAGCGGAAAGGAACGTCGCCCATGCAGGATTGGCCGGAACGCGAACACTATACGGCAGAGGACCTCATCCAGATCCTCCGCATCCTCCGCGACCCGGAAACGGGCTGCCCGTGGGACAAGGTGCAGACGCACCAGTCCATCCGGAAGAATTTTCTGGAGGAGACGTGTGAAGCGCTGGAAGCCATCGATGCAGACGACCCGGCCATGCTTCGGGAAGAGCTGGGCGATGTGCTGATGCAGGTGGCGTTCCATACCGTCATCGAGGAAGAGCGGGGCCGGTTCGATTTTGAGCAGGTCTGCCGGGAAGTGTGCGAGAAGCTGGTGTTCCGGCATCCGAACATCTTTACCTCGTCAGCGGCGGAAAATGCCGGTATAAACAGCTGGGATGCGCTCAAAAATAAGGAAAAGGGACGCCGCACGCTGGCCGATGAACTGGACACCGTTCCGGCGACTCTGCCCGCGTTGATGCGCGCCCAGAAGCTGCAGAAGCGTGCCGCCGGCCGGGGGCTGGGGGTCACCAGCCCGGAACAGGCCGCTGCCGCCCTGAAAGATGCCGAACAGGCATGGGATGCGGCTTCGCCCGAACAGGCCGCCGACCGGGCGGGAGAGCTGCTGTTTGCAGCGGTGAACGCCATCCGGCTGTCCGGCGTGGATGCCGAAGAGGCGCTGACCTTTGCATCCAAGCGGTTCCGGGATTCGCTTCTGGAACAGGAAACGTGATCGAACGGGGATCGGGCCGTGGGGTCTGCCCTGTAGATTGAAAATGATGAGTAGAAAATTGTGGAGGTTTTACGATTATGACCAAGACTGATTTGATCGCACAGGTTGCGGCAAACACCGAGATGAGCAAGAAGAGCGCAGAGCTGGCTGTCAACGCCGCATTCGAGGCTCTGGGCAAGGCCATGGCTGAGGGTGAGAAGATCACCATCTCCGGCTTCGGCACGTTCGAGGTCCGTGAGCGCGCAGAGCGTCAGGGCATCAACCCCCGCACCCGCGAGCCGATCACGATCGCAGCTTCCCGCAGCATCGTGTTCAAGCCGGGCAAGGCTCTGAAGGACACCCTGTAAGTTCGTTTTTTGCCGCCGGGGCCGCAGATGGTTCCGGCGGTTTTTGTTACCCTCTCAGTCAGACCGGTTTTGAGTGAGAAAGATGAAAAAGCCCGTTTGGGCGGGAGCAAAAGTGCTTTGCGAAAACGGGAAGAGGGAGAAATCATGAGATTAGACAAGTACCTGAAAGTTTCGCGGCTCATCAAGCGCCGCACCGTTGCCAACGAGGTGGCCGATGCGGGCCGCATCCTCATCAATGGCAAGATCGCAAAGGCCAGTCAGGCCGTCAAGGAAGGCGACATCATCGAGGTCACCTTCGGCAACCGGCCCATCAAAGTGAAGGTCCTTTCGGACATCGAACCGCGCACCAAAGATGTCGCACGGGAAATGTACGAGATCATTTCGGAATGAACATCGGAGAAGCCGTTCGGGAACGAATCTTAGAACTGTGCAGAGAAAAGGATATTTCCATCAACAAGCTTTGCACGATGAGCGGAGTCACGCAGTCTACCGTGAACAATATCGTCAGCGGCAGAAACAACAGTGCGACTGTTTCCACCATCAAGAAGTTATGTGACGGACTGGATATTTCCATCGAGGAATTTTTCCATTCCGAACTGTTCCAAAATCTGGAACAGGAGCTGAAGTAAGCAAAGCGTTCTACCAACCCCTTACGGAGAATATAGTTTCTCAAAAGGGGAGTTGTGCCGATGAACAAGACTGCCGAAAAAACGCCAGCAAAGCCCCATGACTTGATCTTGGAGAGCCGGAGCAAGCTGACCATCACAGGCGTGAAGCGGGTGCTGCGGTGCGATGCCGACAGCGCCGCCATCGAGACGAGCCGGGGCGTGCTTCACCTCGCGGGCGCGGAACTGAGCGTGACGAGCCTCGACCTCGAGAGCGGGGAAGTGCGCCTGACCGGCCGCATCGACGCGCTGGAATACACGGCGGAGCGCACGCCGGGTGGATTCCTGCGCCGGCTCCTCCGCTGATGGCCCCTGCGCTGGACCCGGCGCTCGTCGGGCAGGAAGCGGCGGCGTGTGCGCTGCTGGGGGCTGTGCTGGGCCTTCTGCGGGCGGTGTTCCCGGCAAAAGGGCGGGGCGCGTTCCTGCCGGACCTGCTGCTGGTCGGGGCGGTCCTGCTGGGCGTGCAGTCCTATGCGGCGTCGCTGAGCGCGGGCGGCGTGCTTCGGTGGTATCAGCTGGCGGCGGCAGCGCTCAGCGCACTGGGGGCCGAGCAGCTGGCTCGTCCGCCGCTTCGGGGGCTGTTCTGGCTGGTGTCTGCGCCGGTGCGGTGGACGCTTCGGCTGCTGCATCCGCTCCTTCAGCGCCGGAAAGCCCGCCAAAAGCGTGCCAAAGAACGCCGGAACGCAAAAAGAACCGCAAAAAAGCAAAAAAAGAACTTGCCAAGACCACAGCGGTTGTTGTATAATTCTAACGTATCAAAGTAAGACCACAGGCGCATCGGGCCTGCTGATATCAGGGGGCGCTGAGTCATGACCAATCCAAGCCGTAAAAAACGCAGGAAGAACACGGTGCTGCGCACCATCTTCCGGCTTTTCTTTGTCCTGCTGCTGCTCAGTATGCTGGCAGCATACATCTCCAATCAGGTGGCGATCAGCTCCAAACGCGCAGAGCTGCAGACCCTGAACGAGCAGATCGAACAGCAGCAGACCCAGAACGAGGAGCTGAAGCGCGTCCTCAGCGGCGATGCGGATGAGGTGACCGAGTGGGTCGCCCGCGATTCTTACAACTATGCCGCCCCCAACGAGCGCATCTTTGTGGATGTGACCGGAAACTGACAGGGGCATCCGGGAGGCTTTGCGGCCCGGAACAGCCAGCAAAAAAGAGAACAAGGAGTATTGAGTTTTGGCGATTGAGGTAGGGAACGTCTTTGAAGGCCGTGTCACCGGCGTAAAGCCCTTTGGCGCATTCGTTGCGCTGCCGGAGGGCCGGGTGGGCATGGTCCACATTTCCGAAGTGTCCAATGAGTATGTGCAGGACATTGCAGCGGTCCTGCACGAAGGCGATACCGTGAAGGTGCAGGTCATCAATGTTGCACCGGACGGCAAGATCGCATTGTCCATCAAGCGGCTTCTGCCGCCCCCGCCGCGTCCGGCCCGGAACGATCGCGGCCCGCGTCCCGGCGGAAACGGTCCCCGTTCGAACGGCCCCCGCGAAGGAGGTCATTTTGGCGGCTCCCGCGGCGGCGGACGTCCCCCGCGTGAGGGCGGACGCGGCCCTGCCCGGGAAGCAGCTCCCCGCGTGTGGCAGCCCAAGGCTCCCGCGAAGAGCGACAACCTGAGCTTTGAGGATATGATGAGCCGCTTCAAGAGCCAGAGCGAGGAAAAGATGGCCGACCTCGACCACGAGACGAACAACCGCCGTGGCGGCGG